>CAMFJO010000216.1 GCA_945956945.1 uncultured Legionellales bacterium
GTGGGCTCGGAGATGTGTATAAGAGACAGAGTCAGTAAAGGCTTCGATGTCGCCGATCAGTACATTGCGGATATGGTAGTTGCTGGGGATTTGGTGATCACGGCCGACATTCCCTTGGCCAGTAGGGTGATTGGCAAAAACGCCAGTGCATTAAACCCTCGAGGTGAAATGTACACCAAAGCAAATATCAGCAATAAACTGGCGACGCGGGACTTAATGGATGAATTACGTAGTAGTGGCATGATCAGCGGCGGGCCGTCCAAAATGGGTTCTACACATTTACAACAATTCGCCAATGCGCTGGATCGGTATTTGGCGAAATACAAAAAATAAGGTGTGAAAAAGAATACCCGCAAGGCAAATCTTTTTATTCTATAAAATGAGTTGCTTTTAAAGCATTATAAAGAAGGCCTTAACATCATTTAATGCCTATTTTATAAGTCTTTAAATCGTCTTGCTTGACTTATTTTATAAAGCATCATATAATGAGCGTTATATTGCTTTAGTGCGCATTATAAGGTGTTTAAAATGAAAATGGTTCTTAATTTACCTATTCCAGTGCTAAAAGCTTTGTCTAAGGTAGGAGAAGATATTAAGGATGCACGTAGACGCAGACGTATCCCCATTGCACTCATGGCAGAGCGAGCAGGGATATCTCGGGCCACTATAGCCAAAATTGAAAAAGGCGATGCTGGTACTTCCATAGGCGCTTATACGTGTGTGCTATTTGTGCTAGGGATGGTGGATAGAATCAGTGATTTGGTAGACGCTGCACACGATCTTACAGGACGCAGATTGGAAGATGAAAAATTGCCGCAAAGGATCCGCTTGCCAAATAAAAAAAAGAGAATAAATCCTCATGACCAGTAAAGAAGTGATGGTTTGGCTCTCATTGGGTGATGAGAATATTTTCCTGGGTAAATTATGGTTCTATGTGCGTAAAGGCAGAGAAAGCGCTTCTTTCGAAGATGATAAAAAATGGTTAGAACATCCTGAAAAATTTGCATTTGATCCAGCTTTAAAATTAACAGAAGGTGCATTTCATACAAAAGATGGAACAAGTGTATTTGGAGCTATAGGCGATTCTGCTCCAGATCGCTGGGGGCGTGTTCTTATGCGCCGAGCACATATAGCAAAAGCTAAAAATGAAAATACAGTTCCTTCTACGCTTTTTGAAATTGATTATTTACTAGGTGTCAGCGATGAAGCTCGTCAAGGCGCATTGAGATTTTCACTTTCCCCCAATGATACTCTGTTTTTGGCTGCAAAGAAGAAAGCGATTATTCCCCCGCTTATTCAACTTCCAAAATTACTGGCAGCAACAGAGCGATTTATAGACGAAGATGAGAGCACAGAGGATTTAAAATTTTTATTGGCGCCAGGTTCGTCGCTAGGGGGAGCACGTCCTAAAGCATCTGTGCGTCTTCAGGATGGAACATTAGCGATCGCTAAATTTCCCAGGAAAGACGATGAGTTTAAGGTTATTTTGTGGGAAGCTGTTGCACTCACTTTGGCAAAAAAAGCCGGAATTAAAGTACCTTTATGGCGTTTAGATACAGTGACTAAAACACCTGTTTTGATCCTTCAGCGATTTGATCGCCATCATGGACAACGACTTCCTTTTATTTCTGCTATGAGTATGTTAGATGCGCAAGACCACGAACAACATAGTTATCTTGAAATTGTCTATGCCTTGGCTCAACATGGTGCAGCGCCCAAAGAAGATATGGCAGAATTATGGCGTCGTCTAATCTTTACCATTTTAATTTCTAATACGGATGATCATTTACGCAATCATGGTTTCATTTATGAGCGTTACAAGGGATGGAGATTATCGCCTGTGTATGACATTAACCCAACGCCGCTAGAGGTAAAACCACACATATTAACCACGGCAATTGATTTTAACGACACTAATGCTTCTTTGGAAACGGCATTGTCAGTTGCTGAAGATTTTAGATTACTAAAAACTCAAGCTATTGAGATTGTAAAAGAAGTCAATAGTGCTGTTAAACAATGGCGAGAAGTTGCAAATGAATTAGGTTTGTCAAAACGAGAATGTGATCGCATGTCTTCGGCTTTTAGATGTGAAGAAAAATTGTAGCTATAGCGGTGAAGAAGATTTTACGCCGCTATATTGAACACATAATATGGCCAATAAAGCGGAAATGAGGGTAATATAGGCAAGAGAGAAAGTAGTGCCAAAATAAAAATACCCTGCGAGCAAACTTCCCAAGGTCCCTGAGCCGCTCATCATACTGGACAAGATGGCCATGCGGGCTCCCATAGGAGCCGTAGAAGCCTCAATAGCCAATCGTTGTAAAGGCGCGAAAGAAAAAGCATTGCCAAAGGTAAAAATCATCAGTGCTATGATAAAGTACCATAGTGTCTCTTGAAACAGCAAAGAAAAAATAAGGCTAAGTGCTGCGCCGAATAAACTCATAGAAATGGCAAGCACAATGAGTTTTTTAACACTCCATTTTTGTAAGACTATTTTTACGCAGCGTGCGCCAATAATAAAGCTGCCAAACACCATCGCCTGAAAAATACCAAACATAAAAGGAGAATAATGAAAGGCATTGATGACCAGAAAGGGGCCCATGGCTATCCAGGTAATCATGGCGCTGAAAGTGGCGCAGAATGCCAAGGCTGTGAGCATAAAATGCCGATTGCTTACAATAGTACCATAATGGTGTCCTACGATACTTATTTTGATCGGGTGCCGTTTCTCAGGAGGCAAGGTTTCGGGCATCCACTTGTACAATAATGTCAAAGCGATTATGGCGAGAGCACTAAGTAATCCAAAAATACCGCGCCAATCCAATAATTTCAGCACAACACTGCCAAAAAGAGGGCCGAAAGCGGGTGCTAATACGGTAATACTACCCATGAGTGCCAGTGCTTTCATCGCTTCTTTTTGATCGTATAATTCATGGATGGCGGCATAACCTGCCACCGTGACCGAGCAAACTGCACAGCCTTGAAAAAAGCGTGCCACTAATAAGACAGAAATATCCGAAGTGATTGCGCAAATTAAAGTTGCAGCAATAAAAATGACGCCTCCCCATAAT
>CAMFJO010000217.1 GCA_945956945.1 uncultured Legionellales bacterium
ACAACTTCTGCTACAATTCGGCCTTATTATTGTCAGTCAGAGTTACCCCTACTATGAGCAAAAAGAATGTATTTTACGCCCAATCTGGCGGCGTTACTGCGGTGATCAATGCCACCGCCTGCGGTTTAATCGAAGCGGCTAGAGCGAATAAAAAAGCACTTGGCAAAGTGTTAGTAGGGCGCAATGGTATTTTGGGCGCTTTACACGAAGAATTAATTGATACCAGCCTGGAATCTAAAGCGCAGATCAGCGGCTTGCGTTATACGCCTGCGGGTGCTTTTGGTTCCTGCCGTTATAAACTTAAAAGTTTAAGTGAACACAAAGCTGAATATGAACGCCTAATCGAAGTTTTTGCCGCTCATAATATAGGTTATTTTATGTACAACGGGGGTGGCGATTCGCAAGACACTACGCATAAAGTGGCGCAAATGAGTGCACTGATGGGCTATCCCTTAACTTGTATCGGTATCCCTAAAACAGTAGACAACGATCTGCCCGTTACCGACAATTGCCCCGGCTTTGGCTCCGTCGCCAAATATGTCGCCGTATCTATTCGTGAGGCAGGCTTAGACGTCGCGTCTATGGCAGAAACCTCTACCAAAGTCTTTATCATGGAAGTGATGGGAAGACACGCAGGCTGGATAGCAGCAGCCGGTGGCCTCGCTGCTGAACAGGAAGGAGAAGCACCCCACATTATTTTGTTTCCGGAAATTGCTTTTGATGAAAAAGCCTTTTTACAAAAAGTGGATAAAACCGTGAAACAATTTGGCTTTTGTGCCATTGTGGTTTCCGAAGGCGTACGCAATAGTGCGGGCGAATTTATTGCCAGTGCCGGTTTAAAAGATGCTTTTGGTCATACCCAATTGGGTGGCGTTGCACCTGTCATCGCCCAGTTGATTAAAAGTCAATTAGGGTACAAATACCATTGGGCTGTGTGCGATTATTTACAACGCGCTGCGCGCCATATCGCTTCTAAAACCGATGTGGAACAAGCCTACGCTTTGGGTTACAAAGCGATTGAGTTTGCGCTAGCCGGTAAAAGCGGCATTATGGCGACGATAATACGTAAACCCGGAGCTCGTTATAAATGGGCCATTGGGGAAACCTCTCTGGAGAGTGTTGCCAATCAGGAAAAATGTCTGCCGAAACACTTTATTAGCAAGGATGGCTTTGGTATTACCGCGGCCTGTAGAGACTATTTAGCGCCTCTTATTGCCGGTGAAGATTATCCGCCTTATAAGAATGGCTTGCCACAATACGTGCGTTTGAAAAACACTTTAGTTCCTAAAAAACTAAAAAAACAATTTACGGAAAAATCCTAAATGTCTCTATTACCACAATTCATAGAAAATAGGATTAATTATCATTGGCAGCGTGAAATACTACACTATTTATGGGTGGGATGTTTAGCCACTGTCAGCCAATATTTATTATTGATCTTCTGCGTGGAAGTGGTACACACCAACGCAATTTTGGGCTCAAGTTTAGGATATCTGTTAGGCGGTATCATCAATTATACCTTAAACCGTAACCATACCTTTGCTTCTGAAAAAGAACACCATAAGGCTATTACACAATTTGTCCTGGTTTTTATGGTAGCCTTTTTCCTGAATGCCATTCTGTTACAAGCTAGCCAACATTTTTTAAATTTATCTTATTTGCCTGCGCAAGTATTAACAACAGCCCTGGTGTTAGTCTGGAATTATTTAGCGCATAAATTTTGGACTTTTAAGAAGAATTGATCGACGTCTACGGCAATATTTTCTGGCGTATTCAAATGCGCATAATGACCGCCATCCACATTGATTTCTTTAAAATGTTTAAAGTGCAACTTGCGTTGCGTTAATAAAGGATGCTGTATCAATAATCCCTGTTTGGCGCGGATCAACAACACGGGACATTGAATATTGGCGATACATTTTAAAATCACTTCTTCATCCAACAGATGCTCGCTGGGTTGCAATAAGCGTAGATCAAAACGCCAACTATAACCACCCTCTACTTTCTTAAGCCCGCGACTGACTAATGCCTCTAAGGCTTTCGGGCTAAGATCATTGACTTTTAAGCGTGAAGCATGCGCTTCTGCCAAACTAGGGTAAATCGTATGTTGGTTATTACGCGAACGCGCCGTCATTTTGAGATGAAAATCTTTTAAGGCCGCACTCGCTTCATACATTTGCGCCGACAAAGGCCCTAAACTGTCTAGTAAAACCATACCGGCTAACATCGGCGCAGTCATGGCAGCAAGCAAAACCGCCAATCCTCCCCCTCGCGAGTGGGCTAATAAGGCATAATGCGACCATTCTAAGGCCCTAATCACTTTTTCCAGGCCAATGACTTCAAAACGCATTTCATAGGATTCAGCTGCTGATAAATGACTGGATAAACCTTGACCCAATAGATCTAAGGCGAGGATATAAAAATCTTTAGATAAAAGCGGCGCTAAACCATCAAAACTTGCCGCATTATCCAACCAACCCGGTAAAGCCAAAATAGGAAAACCATTGCTATCACCCCATTGCCGTCCTCGCCATTCCTGACCGTCTATAATGAAGCGCCATTCTTCGCCTTGGTATATCATGATTCTCCCTATTGTAAATCCGTTAAAAAATAAACGGACTGATATTCTGTATCGCCCAATGGTAACCAGAAAGAATGAGACATTTCTTTCGCCTGCTGTTGCCAAGATACCGATAACAATTTTGCCGCTGAATCCGCCGTTATCGCACAAGACCACACACTATGATGGCAATCTGCTGGTTTAAAGGTACCTGAAGGATCTCGTTTAGCACAAGACCAGAAGGGAGGCTTTACACCCGCCTCGGTAGGCAAGCCATCTGCTTTGGGTTGATAAACATAAACCGCCCAAGCTCTAGGCCCCAATACCTGTGTTAAACCTGCTGTAGCGCCTATATGTGCGTCCAGAAAATCTATCGCCAAAGGCACATTATATTGATTGCGTATGAGAAAATAGCGTAAGGGTGTGCCTTTAGCACCTAAATGCATTTCGCCTTTACTATTAAATTGCACTTCATTAGGAAGACAATGTATATTACCGTCAAAAGAAGC
>CAMFJO010000218.1 GCA_945956945.1 uncultured Legionellales bacterium
TTTGTGAAACATTATGTGTCCTTCCTCCTATTAGCCAAAATACCTTAACAAAATAGAATGACTATATCTCACTGTTAGAATTAAATAGGATTCAACCTGAAAACTTTGTTTAAAAATTTATCACAAAATATACTTAACATTACAATAAATTTCTTAAGATATCAAGTCTTAGGCCAGCTTTACTAACAAACTACTACAGATATCTTTTGTATTTATTGTACAAGCCTATACCATTTTCAGCACCACTTCCTTAAAATACAAAATTATCGACAGTTAATTAATTTAAAAATTTTGGTGAAGAATCTATTTTTTAAAATTATCCAATAAAAATATAATTTCTATTTTATATATTGACTTACAATCCATTCTAGCCCACAACTTACTCCCTAAAAATAAAACATTAGTCAGTTCTTGTAACTTAAAATTATCTAGCCATTTATATGGTTCGCGCCAGAGAACTGGTATGGCTGTAGGCCCTATTTTAATTTCTTGCTTGCTGTTACAGTGAAGTGAACACCCAAAAATGGATTGCTTATATCGAGAACAGGATAGATGTTACGTTTAATGCTGAAGCCCACGCCACTATATTTTAGGTATATTCCTTTAAAAGGGAGAAGCGCATAGGATGTAGGGATTTTACACAAAACCTCTTACAGGCTCGTTACATTAAATCCGCTCTAAAAAATTCTTCAAGTATATTCCTGAAAAGGGTTCTCTATCTTCAAATTAATCGATTGCTCAGTTTTTGAAAAAACCAGAGATTCTTCTGTCATTGAAATATCAGAGGCTTCTATAATGTTTTCACCGAAATTATAAATGACTTTCTCTTTACCTTGTATTGCTTTGCTATCAGCTAAACTTGCTTCTTCTTTTACTATTTCATTTTTTTGTTTATAATGACTCATTTTTTTCTCGCCATATTTCTTATGTAACATAGTAAGTGTCTTTGCGGGCGATAATAAAACACCCGTCGCATTGTTTCCACCAAAGCCTTTAGAGTTTATGATAGATGCTTGCATTTCTTCTTTTGAATCACTTATGGGATAATGGTCCATTAGAATATTTAAATTTGCATGAAAAACATCAGTTGCGATGTGATCAATAGTTTTAATTCCAGGAATCCAGCCATATTGCCAAGCTCCTAATGACGCTAGGATTTGATCTCCTCCAGAGGCGCTTACGGTATGACCAATATAGGATTTGACAGCGGCAATCGGCCAATTTTTAATAGAAAAAGTTTTTGCCACTTCGTTTAAAATATGGCTTTCTGTTGTTCTATTTTGTGGAGTTCCAGTACCATGGGCCTGAACAAAAGTTTTTTGTAAACCTTCAGAACCTAAGAGTGCTTTTGCTAAGGCGACGCTTTTTGCGACAGAAATATAATTTCCAATACCAGGCTTTGAAATAGATGTTTTGTTCCCGTCTGCATTAATATATACTCCAGCAACGGAACCGAAAATATTTGCGCCCAATTCTACAGCTAATTCATCATCCATTAAAATTAAGAATTGCGCTGCTTCTCCCAATACAAATCCCATATTTGTAGAAAAAGGACGACAAGCTCTTCGATGATTAACAATATTACTATTATCTAACATTTTGAGTTGTTCATCTGTTATTAGAGCACCCATAGCAGAAAAGCCTCTTATAATCTCCGGCTCAATTGGTGCTTCTGAGCCACCAACAACAACTACACGAGCCTTCCCAGATTCAATGTCCATTATACCTTGCTTTAAACAATATAGAAAAGATGCGCAAGCTCCTGTATTGGCACCAGTCGATCCCACACTATTTAGGATATAGCTATTAATAAAATCTGCGGGCATTTCAGCTAGTGATAGCGTTAACATTTTAGAGCTAGCTCTTCCACCTTTAAGAGGGTGACACATTAGGCCTGCTAAAGAGTTTTTATCTATTTGACCTAATGCACTACCAGCATATACTGCTATTTGGTCCGGGCTAATATGTTTTAGTATCTGCTCCCAATCGATGCCCATAGAATTTAAGGCATCTGACATGCCATAAATAGTCATTGAAAGCCCGCGTGGATGATGATGCGAATTATACAAATTTCCGGGATTAAACCCGGATGGTAGATTTGCACCACTGGATATACCGAGAGGCATTGTAGCAGGTATGAGCATATCCAAATCAGAGTTCACTAAAACTTCCACATCTCCATTTCCTAAATCCTTCAACAACCAAGTTTCAGGAAGAGAGGATGGTAATTTATGACTCTTTGTAGTGAAAGAATATGTTGAACCGGTGAAATTTAATTTTGCCCAATAATGATACTCAGCATATTCTGTAGAAAAATTCTCAATTTTACGAACGAGTGTTCCTGCTAAAATACGATCTATATCACTTTGTGAGAGCCTTTGCCCATCACCAATTCCCATACGACATGACAAATCTTGCCAGGTACTATATATCTCATTCTGAGATAATTTATCATAAACCAATCTCTTATAACTATGAAATCCTGAACTACGTCCTGCGGCATTAATTCCACCAAAGCCTACTATAATTGGTAATCTCATTATTTAAATATCCATTAAAAACCCAAAGAATGTATACATGCATATATTAATAGATGTTAACTCACTCGCCTCTAACAACATAATTAAGACATGACAAGCCGTAATATACTCTTTCAACAACATACCTTCAACTACAACTTTTTTATTGGTTTATTTTATACCAAGCTCACCTCTAAGCATTCTAATACATTGAGCTCATCCATTAACATACTCGATTGATCGGTTTATAACTTCCATATCGGTTAGTATCTGAAAATGACCTAAATTATTTGTAAAATAAGTGATTGCTCTATCTACATACGCTTGATATATCCTTTGGGATTGCTCAATATCAACATGCATATCGTGCTTGTCATGTATTATAAGTATTGTGCTATTTATTTTTTGTGGCTCGTAATTAGCAGAAAAAAATTCCCATATATTCGGTATAGGATAAAAAAACTGTTCTATTTTTCTTTTGAAACACTTAAAAACTTGTTGTGTTAAGTTCAAGTCCCTAGAAAAATTATAGGGTAAATA
>CAMFJO010000219.1 GCA_945956945.1 uncultured Legionellales bacterium
AGATTCCTCTACGTCTCGTGGGCTCGGAGATGTGTATAAGAGACAGCCCCTTACCATTGGTGCCACCGACGGTAATAACCGGGCAATTGAAATGAAGTACATTGAGTTTTTGCGCAACCTCACGAACCCGATCTAAAGACAAATCTATCGCCAGCGAATGTTGCTGATCGATCCAGCTAAGCCATTGTGCGAGCGTCGTGTTCACCATAAAGCTTATTGCGGCAACAGTTTGGCTAATAACCCAGCAACCCGATCGCGCATTTCCCGTCTATCGACAATCAAATCAATGTGGCCATGCTCTAACAAAAATTCGCTGGTTTGAAAGCCTTCAGGTAATATTTCGCGAACCGTTTGTTCTATGACTCTGGGCCCTGCAAAACCAATCAAGGCTTTGGGTTCAGCGATAATGATATCGCCCAACATACTCAGGCTAGCCGACACCCCTCCCATGGTGGGATTCGTTAAGATGGAAATATAAGGCAATTGTTGTTGATGAAACCCTTGCAAGGCAGCGCTGGTTTTCGCCATTTGCAATAAAGAGGTCAAACCCTCTTGCATACGCGCCCCACCACTTGCAGAAATACACACAAAAGGGCATTTTTCTTTTATGGCACGTTCAATGCCCCGTACAAATTTTTCTCCTACGACAGCGCCCATGGAACCGCCTATAAAGGAATATTCAAAAACGGCAATAACGATAGGTTTTTTCTTTAATAATCCCTTCATCACCACTAAAGCGTCTTTTTCCCCGCTCTTTTTTTGCATCTGTACAAGACGATCTTTATACCGTTTAGTGTCTTTAAATTTCAATAAATCGTGGGCATACAAGTCTTCTGCCAATTCCTCACCGCTGCCTTCATCTAATAATTGGCTCAAACGCATGCGGGCACTGATGTAAAAATGATGTTCACATTTTGGGCAGACTTCGGCGTTACGCTCTAATTCCGGCTTATACAACATGCCTTTGCATTGGGGGCAACTGACCCATAAACCTTCGGGAACGTTGGCTCCCTTCTCCTCGGTAGAGGTACGAATCTTAGATGGCAATAATTTGGACAACCAACTCATGTTGTTTAACCCCTGTTTTAAACTTGCGTTATTCTAACTCAATTGGGGGTTCAAGCTCAATTGTTTATTCAGCTATTTATGGTATACTTCCAGGCCAATTAATAGCGAGGCAGTTCAACCAACTGCAACATACCATGGCTAAGGACAACAGCAACCAAAATAAGACCATCGCCTTACACAAGAAAGCCCTGCACGAATACCATATCGAGGAACGTTTTGAAGCAGGACTGGCATTGGAGGGTTGGGAGGTCAAAAGTCTACGTGCGGGTAAAGTACAACTCGTCGATAGTTATGTCTTGCTTAAAAACAGCGAAGCTTGGCTCATTGGCACACACATTACACCATTAAACACTATTTCGACCCATGTGAAAGCCATTCCCGATCGCACTCGTAAGCTGCTTTTAAAACGCCAAGAATTGAATAAATTAATCGGTTATGTGGAACGGCAAGGTTATACCTTGATTCCATTGGATTTACATTGGTATAAGAATCGTGTCAAGGTCAACATTGCACTGGCTAAAGGCAAAAAGCAACACGACAAACGCGCCAGCGAACGCGACAAGGATTGGTCACGGGATAAAGCCAGATTGATGAAGATAAAATTAAAGTAGCGTGTTTGATATAATGACGTCTATACGCTATAAATAGCAACACCCGCATCTTGTGCAGCTTTCAGCAAAGCCTTATCTAAACTGGCTAATGGATAATTGAGTCTAATGGCTAAATCCAAATAAGTCGCATCATAAGCTGAAAGGTGATACTGTCGGCCTAAATTAAGCATAGAATCTATCTCATGCGCACTCTGCTGGTATTGTATATCAATAGGTAATTGACGTAATATTCCCCAAAAATGCTGTGTCTGCGCAACCGTTACTCTATGTCGTTTTTCCGCGACCAGCAATACATTGCTCACTTCCGTATACCATAAAGATGGCACCACTGCTTTAGCCTGCTGTGTTAACTGTTTTAATATTTCTTCAGTATACGGTGTTTTTTCATCTTCAAATAGCCATGCCATAGTAATGGAACAGTCTAAAATAAACATAGTCAACGGCGCCCTTCTGCAATGGCTGTTTTAGTGTCCATCCCATCATCCCAACGAATCCCTTTGCGCCATTTATAAAATGCCTTGAGAAGATCGCTTTTTTTGCCCACTGGCTGGCTATTCACTGGTGCTAATATAGCCACAGGAACACCACGACGTGTAATAGAAATAGACTCTCCTCGCTGTACTCTACTGAGTAATTCTGAGAAATGTGTTTTTGCATCAAAAGCACCTACTTTTTGCATTGCGTCACTCCAAACCAGTTTATACAACTAGTTTAGCATAAAAGGGCAATAAAGTCTATCCTTTTGGCTGTCTTGGCTTTAACACCCAATAAGCGATTAATAAAATCCCTCCCATGACGATAATGGGCAATGGCACTGCGATGGCCGCAATCAATCCCCCTGCCGCAGCAGACAAACACTCGCCTAACACTAATAAAGCCTGATTATTACCCAGCACCTGCCCCTGCTGTTTATTGTCTACCTGATTCGAAAGCCAGGTGGTACAAGTGGTTAACAGCATAACGGTGGGTAAAACCACCAAACCATAGACGAACCAAATCCAGTTATAATGGCTGGGAATAACCACTATCATGGCAGCAATACCGCCAAAAATCAGCAAATAGCCTAACAATCGCTTCGTTTCAAACCGACTCGCCAAGCGCCCCATCATCAACATATTGGTCAATAAACAAAGTAAAGAAACAAAAGAGATTAAAGCGGTAAAAGCTTGTATGTTAGGCGCCCATTGATGCTCTACATAAAGCGGTATCACCCTATACAAGCCCTGTACGGCAAAAAATACCATAAAATTAATTAAATAAACTTTACGTAAAGGCTTTACCGTCCATATGGTTTTAAAGGCTGTCATAGCTTGTGTGAATTTCAAGGCGTTTATTTGCCGCAAGACAACGGTTTCTTTCACACTGCCCTGAATCCACA
>CAMFJO010000220.1 GCA_945956945.1 uncultured Legionellales bacterium
GCTTTTGTGGTAACTGCAAACCGGCGATTGCGGCTAAAGTAGCGCCCACATTGGTGCCTTTGGAATCATTGTACCAGGCAATATCGTTTTTGTTGATAACCAATTGGCAGCGGTGCGGCAATCCACTAAAAGTACGCAACACGATCAACATTGGGGGAAAATCTAAACCAAGACAGTGGCCTATGGCTAAAGCGGCCAGAGCATTGCTCCAATTGTGCCGTCCTTGCAATTGTAATTCGCTGACGGCTAATAAAATTTGTTTCCCATAGGCTAAATACGTTTTATCCCCTTGTGTGATTAAGCCAAATTCTTTGTCTTTGGGTTCTGATAAACCAAAACTGGTCGTAATGGCTGAAGCAGTGGCTGGATAGGTTTTATCGTCATCGCGATTCACTACAATACAACGCGCTTCGCGATAAATGCGCTGCTTGGAATCGATGTATTCTTGCATATTGGCATAACGATCCTGGTGATCTTCCGTGATATTTAAAATACACGCCACATCGAGCTTTAAAGAATAGGTAGTATCCAGTTGAAAACTGGATAGCTCTAGGACATCAACCGTTTCTGCGGTATCAGGCAATAAAGACAATGCGGTAATACCAATATTGCCGCCCATTCGCATTTCTAAACCCGCTTGTTCGACCATTTTTGCCACGAGGGTAGTTACCGTCGATTTGGCATTGGAACCCGTAATGCCGATCACACGCCCACGATGCGCGCGGGCAAACAATTCAATATCGCCAATAATGGGGATCCCTTGTTGTGCCAAAGCCATTAATACCGGATCGTGCGGCGATAAACCGGGACTTAAAATAATTTCATCCACGCCTTTAAAGTCAGTTTGTTTTAAAGGCCCAGTATGGATCTTATTCTCAGGAAATTGTGCCCTTAAGGATTCGATATGCGGCGGTGTTTCACGCGTATCCATGGCACACCAGCTTGCATTCACTTTATTTAAAAAATCAATAACAGATAAGCCGGTTTGCCCCAGCCCTACCACTGCATAATGTCTGTTGGCAATCACTTTAACGCACCTTTAAGGTCAGTAAACCGCACAAAACCAATATGACGGTGATGATCCAAAAACGCACGATGACTTTAGGTTCAGGCCAACCCTTTAACTCAAAATGATGGTGTAAGGGCGCCATTCTAAAAATGCGCCGCCGCGTCATTTTAAAATAACCCACTTGCAAGATCACCGATACGGTTTCGGCCACAAACAAACCGCCCATAATGAACAACACGATTTCCTGACGCACCATCACTGCCACGCAGCCTAAAGCCGCACCCAGCGATAAAGCGCCCACATCGCCCATAAAGACTTGCGCGGGGTAACTGTTGAACCATAAAAAACCCAACCCTGCACCCACGATCGTGCCACAAAAAACGGCCAATTCCCCTACTCCGGGTAAATAAGGGATCTCCAAATAACTCGCAAAATTGCTGTTACCACTTAAATAGGCAAAAATCCCTAAACCACCGCCGACTAAAACGATAGGCAAGATAGCCAAACCATCGAGACCATCGGTTAAATTCACCGCATTGCTCGAACCCACTATCACAAAATACGCCAAAATGATGAACCCAACACCCAATTGCGGGTGAACAGACTTAATAAAAGGAACATACAGCGAGGTTTGCAAAACATCGTTTGCTGTAAGATAGAGTACGATGGCAGCACCGAGACCTAGTACAGATTGCCATAAATATTTATACCGACCCGGCAAGCCTTTGCTGTTTTTTAATGCCACTTTGCGGTAATCGTCGACCCAGCCAATCGCTGCAAAACCACACAAGACAATTAAAACCAGCCACACATAAAGATTCATCAAATCGCCCCACAATAAAGTGGTGATAACGATGGATAAAATAATCAAGGCGCCGCCCATCGTCGGCGTACCGGATTTGGACAGATGCGTCTGGGGGCCATCATCGCGTACGGATTGGCCTATCTGTAAGCGCTGCAGATAAGCGATCGTCTTGGGGCCCAGCCACAAGGATAAAATCAAGGCGGTTAAAGAGGCTAATAAGGTACGTAATGTTAAATATTGAACGATATTAAAACCATGGTAGTATTGCGCTAGCCAGCGCCCCAGTAATTCAATCATATAAGTGTTCGTACCTCTTTTCTAAAAAAACCCATCTTTGACGCATCTTGCACGCAATTTTGACGTGAAAATGCTCATTTACGTCTGTGTAAACTCCGCTTTTTCCCCTCAAAATTGCGTACAACCTGCATCCAAATCTGGGTTTTTCGTACGTTTAGATCGGAGGAAATATTTTATTACCCTTTAATTAAAGCTTGTACTATATTTTCCATCTTCATAAAACGTGACCCTTTGACTAACACAGTCACCTCTTTGTTGAGCAATGGTTTTAATTCTGCTAATAAGCTGGCTTGATCGTTAAAATGGTGTCCATCCTGACCAAAAGCATGTACGGTATGGTGCGTTAAATCACCGACTGCAAATAAAGTATCCACACCTATTTTGCGAATTTGCTCCCCCAGGGCATAATGGTAATCTTCAGTGAGATCGCCTAATTCACCCATGCTGCCCAGTACCATAATGCGCTTACCCGGATATTGCATCAACACCGATAAAGCAGCAGCCATGCCAGCAGGATTGGCATTGTAGGTATCGTCGATGATAATTTCCTCATGAGCGCCCTTGTATTCATTCAGGCGTTTATTGACTTGTTCCACGTGTAACAATCCCTGCTGAATATCCTTTAAAGTAGCACCTAATTGCGCGGTGGCGGCCGCCGCCGCTAAGGCATTCAAGACATTATGGCGTCCCAACAAAGGCAGACTGATGTGAACTTCCCCTAAAGGGGAACATAAGGTAAATTCTGGTTTGTGCTGAGCATTTATCTTAACCTCCACAGCACGGTAATCCGCTTTGGGATTTTCACCAAAAGTGACTTTCTTGCGCTCAAACACCAATTGTTGCCAATACTCACAATGCGCATCATCGGCATTGAGTATCGCGGTACCGGTGGGAATCAAACCCCTGAATATTTCTCCTTTGGCTTGGGCGACACCGTAAACA
>CAMFJO010000221.1 GCA_945956945.1 uncultured Legionellales bacterium
GCCGAATGCGTGTGCAAAGTTGCCAACACTAAATGGCCTGTTTCAGCGGCACTCAAAGCCAAGCGCATCGTTTCTAAATCGCGCAGCTCTCCTATCAAGATCACATCGGGGTCTTCGCGCAATGCAGCGCGCAAAGCTTGATTAAAACCGCGCGTATCCCTCATCACTTCACGCTGGTTAATCAAACAGCGTTTACTGTGGTGGATAAATTCGATGGGATCTTCTATCGTTAAAATATGATCCGAACGATTGTCGTTCATATAATCAACAATGGCAGCCAACGTTGTGGTTTTACCCGAACCAGTCGGTCCAGTCACCAACATCAAGCCACTGCGTCTTAAGGCCAATTGGGTCACAATAGACGGTAATCCCAATTGCTGCAGGGACAAAATAGTCGTAGGAATGATCCTAAATACCGCTGCAGGCCCTCTGTCTTGTTGAAAAACGTTCGCTCTAAATCGCCCAAGGCCCGTTATTTCTAAAGAAAAATCCGTTTCCAGATCGGCTGCAAAGCGTTTGCGCTGCTCTTCATTCATGCTATCATGCAACAATAGACTCAGTTCTTCAGCCTTTAATTCGGGAAAATCGGTGCGTCTTAGTACACCCTCTACACGAATTAACGGTGGTAATCCTGCCGATAAATGCAGATCGGATGCATTATTCTGCAGACTAAAAGCAAATAGCTCCTTTAATGGCATTTGCAACAACTCCTCAATAATAATGGTTAATATCGATGAACAGCGTGGCCCACAATTTACAACTCGTACGAAACCGCATTGAAACTGCGCAAAAAAAATTTGGTCGAGAACAAGAGCCTATCACGCTGGTGGCCGCAAGTAAAAAACAATCTGTGGCTAAAATTCAAGAAGCCATGGAGGCGGGCTTGTGGACTTTTGGAGAAAATTATGTGCAAGAGGGAATCGCCAAAATACACGCTTTATCTTCCGCCGCTTTAGAATGGCATTTTATAGGTACCATACAGAGTAATAAATGTGTGCCCATTGCAGAGCATTTTGCCTGGGTGCATTCTCTCAGTAGTGCGGTGATTGCCGAACGCCTCAATAACGCCAGAGAAAATAATGCGGTACCTTTGAATGTTTGCATACAGGTGAATCTGGAAAATAGCCCTCACAAAGCCGGCATTCCTACCCATGAAGTGTTGAAGCTCGCCGAACTAATCCTCACTTTACCTAGGCTCCGTTTACGTGGTTTAATGACCTTGCCGGAACCTTCTCCTACGCTTGAGACACAACGCAAACCTTTTAGGCAATTGGCGCGTCTTTTGCTAGACTTACAACATGCTGGCATGGCCGTAGACACTTTGTCTATGGGTATGTCGAATGATTTGGAAGCGGCTATTGCAGAAGGGGCAACCATTGTCCGGGTGGGGACGGCTATTTTTGGAGAGAGATTATAATGGGGCGCAAAACAAGTTCTGGTACCTAATACCAGAAAGTCCACATGACCTTTAGAGTGCAAGCAGATAGGAGAAAAATTATAATGCAACATAAGAATATTACTTTTATTGGCGCAGGACATATGGCGACCGCTTTAATACGTGGCCTGATAGCCGCGCATTACCCGGCGCAATGCATCACGGTGCATGACAAGCATCTTGAAAAAGCACAAACCCTGGCAAATGAATTGAACTTGCACTATGCCCCTAACCTGAGTTCAGCCGTTAAAAATGCCAACATTATTGTCTTGGCGGTTAAGCCGGATGCCATCGCCGCGCTGTGTGCGGGTTTAAAAGACTGCTTAAGCCATCAGCCGCTGCTTATCTCCGTTGCCGCCGGTGTCCCTTTAGCCAACATCGCCCGCTTTTTAGAAAACAACTCCTTAGCCATGATACGCAGCATGCCCAATACACCGGCCTTGATTGGCAGTGGTGCAACCGGTTTATATGCCAATGCTAAAACCGATCACGCTGCACGCGAATGGGCTGAGTCCTTGTTCCGATCCGTTGGCATCGTCCATTGGTGCGCACAGGAAGCCGATCTGGATGCCATCACCGCTTTATCGGGCAGTGGTCCGGCCTATATTTTCTTAGTGATGGAAGCGATGCAGGAGGCTGCTGTTACTTTAGGCCTAGAAAACGCACTCGCCAAAACATTTGCCATTCAAACCGTTTTAGGCGCTGCGCGTATGGCTTTAGAGACGGCACACCCTATTACGGAGTTGCGGGTACAAATTACCTCACCCGGAGGCACCACTGAAAAAGCGCTGGCTATTTTAGAACAGGGTCATTTAAAAAGCTTATTTGCCGAGGCCATGCAAGGCGCCTGCGCACATGCCAAAAAATTATCGACACAGCATTCTAATCCATAGGAGTTATCATGTTTCCTTTAGAGATGGCCTTACTTTTCTTATCGCAATTTGTTTTTACCACGCTCATCATTGTCTTATTGCTGCGTTTTTGTTTACAACTATCCGGCGCAGGTTCGCACAATGTCATCACACAATGGATCATAAAAATTACCCGCCCTTGCATCAAACCCTTACAATGGATCCTACCCAGTTGGCGACGCTTTGACAGTTCGGTGATAGTGGTTGCTTTATTGTTATCGATGTTGAAGGTATTTATTTACGGCTATCTGAAAGTGGGTATCGATTTCCCAGTTCTACCGATCTTTATTTTTGCTTGTGCGCAATTACTTCAGTTTATCTTACAACTGTATGGTATTGCTGTCATTGCCCAAGCGGTGTTGAGTTGGGTGAATCCCGATCCAAATCCCTTAAGTGACTTATTATATGTATTAACCGCGCCCTTGCTGAATTTCGCACGCCGTTTTATTCCGCCCTTAGCAGGTTTTGATTTAAGCCCTGTGGCCGTATGGGTTAGCTTGCAAATTGTGAATATTGTGATTGTGGCGCCGATTATGCAGCGTTCACTATGGATGATTTATTAAGATAGTTCAGTTGACGCAATGGTGTAGACAGGCGCGTAATGATGATTAAAGCTTATCCCTATTTTTAAGCACTTGAAAATATGAAAATTTACAATGGTTATTTTTTCCCTGTGGGCCGTCATTGCGAGGCGCGTAGCGC
>CAMFJO010000222.1 GCA_945956945.1 uncultured Legionellales bacterium
ATATCGATGAGGCGGTTAAAGGTGCTGATGCCATTTACACCGATGTTTGGGTTTCTATGGGTGAAAATGTAGATTATGCAGAGCGCGCCAAGCTACTCAGTCCTTTTAGGGTGACGATGGATATGTTGTCTAAAACCGGTAATAGCCATACTTTGTTTATGCATTGTTTGCCTTCTTATCATGATTTTAACACTGAAACGGCACGGAAGTTTAAAGATCAAGGCGTGGATATTCGTGAGGTGGAAGATGAGGTATTTAGACATAAAAATTCCGTTGTCTTCGATCAAGCTGAAAATAGAATGCATACGATTAAAGCCGTGCTGGTGTCGACGCTTGGATAGAATAATATGACAAATAATGCAACCAATAAAATAGGCGTTTTTTCACTGATTGGGATCATTGTCGGTTCCATGATTGGTGGCGGGGCTTTTTCCCTGCCAACCGATATGGCAAGACATGCAGGACTCGTAGCCATCTTACTGGCTTGGCTCATCACGGGTATTGGCATGGTGTGTCTGGCTTTAGTGTATCAGAACTTATCGAGGCGAAAGCCAGAATTATCCGGTGGTATTTATAGCTATGCGAGCGCTGGTTTCGGACGTTTTATTGGTTTCAATTCCGCATGGGGCTATTGGTTAAGTGCTTTTTTAGGGAATGTGGCTTATGCCTTATTATTGTTTGATGCCTTATCTTTTTTCTTTCCTATTTTTGAAGGAAATAACAATCCTTATGTTCTTTTGGGTGCCTCACTTATTTTGTGGGCAGTACATGCGATTGCCTTAAGAGGCGTAAAACAGGCGGCCATCATCAATATTATTACCACGATCGCGAGACTTGTTCCTATTTTTGCAGCACTGGTTATTTTAATGTTTGCTTTTAATTTTAAGCATTTAAGTTTCCATGCTTTAGGCTCAAGCGATATGGGCTCGATTGTAAAGCAACTGACCAGCACCATGATGGTAACTCTATGGGTTTTTATTGGTATTGAAGGCGCAGTGGTTATTTCTGGCCGCGCCCAAAAAACTTCTGATGTGGGTAAAGCTACCGTGATCGGCTTATGTTTTACTTTGTTTATCTATGTTTTTTTAAACGTAGTGACGCTGGCTGCGGTTCCTAGAGAAATATTGATGCAATTTGAGAATCCTACTTTGGCTTATGCTTTGCAGTATATTGTAGGTCCTTGGGGCGCCTGGTTCATTAACATCGGTTTGTGCATTGCCTTGTTCGGTGCTTTATTGAGTTGGACCTTATTGGCTTCAGAAACACCCTATATTGCTGCCAAAGATGGTGTCATGCCAAAACTTTTTGCTAAAGAAAATAAACATAAAGCACCGAATGTTTCCTTGTGGGTCACCAATGGTGCGGTGCAAGCCTTTCTGCTGATTGCGTATCTTTCCAGTGGTACTTATAAAGTTATCTATATGATTGCAGCGGTGGCCATTTTGCCACCCTATTTATTCAGTGGTTTGTACGCCTTAAAAATAGCTTTTAACAAAGATGGTTATGCGCCTAATGAAAATATAAAATCCGATATGATTTTAGCACTCATTGCATCTGTATATGGTTTATGGCTAATTTATGCTGCCGATATTCGCTTACTGCTATTGTGTGCTATTTTATATTTTATCGGCTTATTTGTTTATATCTATGCTTGCGTGCAAAGTCAGCATAAATGGTTTACACATTTGGACCGGCTATGGGTGATGGTAATTACATTGGCAGCCATAGCGGGAGGATGGTTGTTAATGTCTGGCTCTTTAAGGCATTAACTTGATTTTATTCGTTTCGAGGGGGAAATCACCATGAAAATGGTCGTGGCCTTGGGTGGTAATGCTTTGCAAAAAAATGGCAGCGTGAGTGCGCAAAGCCAATATGAAGCCTGCCGTAATACAGCCAAAAATATCGTCAAACTCGTTGAAGCGGGGCATGATATCGCCATTGTGCATGGTAATGGGCCACAAGTCGGTGAAATTATTGCGGATGTTGAATTGGCACACAATGCAGATAATCGGCATGATTTGTTTCCCTTTGATGTCTGTGACGCTTTTACTCAAGGCTATATCGGCTATCATTTACAAAATGCCTTAGCAGAAGCACTCAGAAAAGCAAACATTGTGAATAAAAGCGCTGTTTCAGTGGTGACACAAGTGGAAGTAAGCGCCAGCGATCCTGCTTTTCAGCAGCCGAGCAAACCGATTGGTTCATTCTATCCTGAAGCGGCTGCCAAAAAATTACAACAAGAAAAAGGTTTCCAGATGATGGAAGATGCAGGCCGTGGCTGGCGGCGGGTTGTGCCTTCGCCACAGCCTATCGATATTGTGGAAAAGAAGGTTATCAAAGAATTGTTTGATGCAGGCAATTTGGTTATTGCTTGTGGCGGCGGCGGTATTCCTGTTGTTCGCACTGAAAATGGCTATCAAGGTGTGGAAGCAGTGATAGACAAAGATTTTGCAGCAGAAAAATTGGCTGAAATTCTTGGCGCAGATGTTTTAATTATTTTAACGGCAGTGGATAAAGTTTATATTCATTTTAATCAAGCCAATCAAAAAGCCTTGGATAAAGTGGGTCATAAAGAATTGGAAAGCTATATTGCTTCCGGGGAATTTGCTAGGGGTAGTATGTTACCTAAAATTGAAGCGGTTAAGAAATTTGTAGAATCCGGACCCAATAAAAAAGCCGTGATTGCGGCTTTAGAAGAAGCGGGTGACGTGTTTTCAGGCGCGGGAACGATGATTGAATATTAAAATAAGGCCTAATATATCCCCAATGCACATGGAAATACGAAGTAGACAGAATATTATAGCATTTAGGAAGGTGGTATTTTAGCTTCTTGTTCGCGGGGTCCTGTCATCGTGATGCACCCCGTCGTGCTCGTTCCTGCGTGCGCCGGGGGCCCCCATCACGTGCCACCCCGCGGCACGAACGGTGCTTTGTTTTTAAATATTTATTTTTCAATTCCCATGTTTCTAAGTGCAGCTAGTATATACCATTCGCCAATGGAAATGCGAATTTAAGGATAAAGGAGTTGCATAGA
>CAMFJO010000223.1 GCA_945956945.1 uncultured Legionellales bacterium
ATTTTTTGTTGAGCGCTTTTTCGAGGTTACGACGGTATTTGATCATGATCTTGGAAAATACGGCATCAATTTTATGAGAGAAGCGTTGATGGTTGGGATCGTGATCGACTTTAATCAAACGCGAGCACATCATGGGGGATAAGGTCAGGGCAATAAACCCCGATACAATCACCGCCGCCGCCAAGGTGAAAGCAAATTCTGAAAATAAAATCCCGGTGATACCACCCGAAAAACCAATGGGTGCATAAACAGCAGCCAGGGTAATCGTCATGGCGATAATGGCAAAACCAATTTCACGCGCACCGACTATAGCCGCCGGAATGGGTTTCATGCCATCTTCCATATGTCGATGGATATTTTCCAGAACAACAATAGCGTCATCGACCACCAAACCGATGGCCAACACCCAGGCCAATAAGGTGAGCGTATTCAAGCTGTAGTCTAAGGCCATCATGATGACACACACACCAATTAATGATAATGGAATGGTGATGATGGGAATTAATATTGCTCTGAAATTACCCAAAAAGAGAAAGATCACTATCATCACGAAAATAACGGCTTCAACGATGGTTTTATCCACTTCGCTGATAGACTCTTGAATAAAAATAGAAGAATCGTAGACGATACCCACATTTAAACCGTTGGGCATTTTGCTTTGAATTTGTGGCAATACCGCTTTAATAGCCTTAGACACGGCCAAGGGGTTGGCATCTGAGGTCGGTAAAATGGCCATGGTGATCATGGGTTTGCCATTTAAAAAAGCAGAACTGTTGTACTTCAATGCGCCTAGAGTAGCATAACCCACATCTTTTAGTCGTATTACCGTACTGCCATTGCTATTAGCGATGGTTTTAATCGGCATATCGTTAAATTGCTCAGGAAAATGCATGTCGGTGTTGGCTGAAACATTAAATTCCTGATAGTGGCTGTAAATGGTACCGGCAGTCGATTGCAAATTGTGTTGTGCTAAGGCAGCATACACATCGGCAGCGGTTAAGTTATAGGCTGTTAATTTATCGGTATCGATATTGATGCGCATCGCATAAGTACGGCCGCCGTAAATTTGAATTTGGCCCACACCATTAATGGTACCTAATTGTGGTTGTATCACACGCAATAAATAGTCGTTGACGGCACCCGGGCTCATGGTATCACTGGTAAAGCCCAGGTATAACACCGCTTTGGCGCTGGGATCGGTTTTACCGATGACGGGTGTAAAAGCATCTTTGGGTAAAATGTTCGATTGCGAAGCAACTGCATTGGAGACGTCTGTTAAGGCCTGATCGATAGGGTAATTTAAATTAAAATAAACCGTGATACTGCTTGAGCTTTGGGTGCTGCTGGAGGTGACATAGTCTATTCCTTCCACACCGGTTAAGGCATTTTCTAAGGGTGTAGTGATGAAATTGGTCATTAAGGTCGCATCGGCACCAGGATAACTGGTATTGATGGTGATAACCGAGGCATCCATCTTGGGAAATTGGCGTACTGTCAGTTTAAAAAATGCGGCCAAACCGATAGCCAACAGCAATAAACTAACCGACATGGCAAACACAGGGCGGCGTATAAAAACATCGGTAAAACTGGTCATGACAATGTGCCTCTATTTGCTTTGGCTGGTAGTGGTAGAAGTCGATGCAGCTACCGGTTTGCCATCTAAGGCGGCGATTTTAACTGGCATACCATCAAACAGTATCTTGATAATACCATCGGACACAACCACATCACCGGCAGCTAAACCAGAACTAATGGCAACATCGTTGCCCTGGCGCATACCGATGGTAACTTGAGTTTTTCTGGCTGCACCATTGACTATCTTATAAACAGTACCGCCGGAACTGTCATAACTCAAAGCCGTTTGTGGAATCACCACCACGGGATGGGTTTTTAGACTGTATAGGGTAACCACGGCATAGGTGCCTGGTAGTAGCGCATGGTTCGCATTGGGAATAGAACCCCATAAAGAAATACTGCGTGTGGTGGGATCCACTGCCGAGTTAATTGCAGAAACCTGGCCATCAATGGATTGGGTTTGATTGGAACTGGGAACGACAGAGATCTTTTGGCCCACAGCGATATCGTCTACATAAATATCGGGAATGCTAAAATCGACGCGAATAGGATCGATTTGTTCTAAATCGACGATATTAGAACCGACATTCAGGTATTGTCCTACGCTCACTTGTCTTAATCCCGCCATACCGTCAAAAGGGGCCGTGACATTATATTGTCGTAGGGTTGCTTGCAGATTTTGCACATCGGCGATGCTTTGCTGCCAGCTAGAATAAGCTTGATCCAAGGCTTGTTGGGCTACGGCATTCTTTTTATATAAGTTAGAATAGCGTTGATAGGTGACAGCAGCGTATTGTAATACCGCTTGCGCTTTTTCCAATTGGGCTACCACCAGATCGGGATAAATTTGAATCAATTTATCGCCTTTTTTAACTTCAGTACCGGAGTCAAAATAAATGGCCGTAACAGGCCCTTGTACTTGGGCTTTGAGCATGGCGCCTTTAAAAGTGGTAATAGTACCTGTGGCTTGGATTTGTACATGCCAGGATTGTTCTTGAGCGGTAGCTGCATTGACAATGGCGGCGGGAACGTTGTTGGCGGCGGTGCTAGGCGACATTATTTTTTTCGCTATCATAACAATCACAAGGATGATGACAATAGCGATTATCCATTTGATAGTGCGTTTGCTTAGATTTAGACCAGCCATTCTTTGTATTCCTTAGTGCGGATTTTACACAACAATAATGTTGGTTATGCTGTCAAGAATTGGTCTTAGTGTCAATAGTAAGTGGGTAAATAAAGGGCAAAAAAATGATTTATAGGTATCCGTATTAAGCATTTTTACTTTAGGTTATAAGATACTCTTATAATCGTGGAACAAAGGTTCCAAAGATAAAGTGCTCAGGAATAAAGAATACGCCATCCACGAGCTTAAGGCGGCTTTATCTTTAAAATAAACTGGCAAATACTTGGGAGCAACAATGGTGCCATCGTCTATTAAATT
>CAMFJO010000224.1 GCA_945956945.1 uncultured Legionellales bacterium
AGATTCCTCTACGTCTCGTGGGCTCGGAGATGTGTATAAGAGACAGGGCGTAGGGCGGGCTTTATCGATGACTTTATATTCTTCGCTATACCATTTTTTTAAAGACTGTACTTCAGCCTTGCGTTCTTCTTCAGCCTTGCCCTCAGCCGTATTGGATGTACTAGACATTATTTATCGCCACTCTATTTTATGTACTTCGAATCGCCCTATCGCAAATCGAATTGCAGCTGTACTCAGCCCAAAACTATGTTCTTATAAAGAGTAACTAGCAAATAATTATACCATGTATCTATGTAAATAGATATAATAGAAAATTTTATGTGAGATCTGGTCTAAGAATCAGTCCGCAGAGATGAAACCCTCATTTTTGTTGATACGGCTAAACCTCGATACAGCGATAATGATTCGCTTGATAATCACGGGACAGATGTCAATTATCCTGGGATAATTTTCAGTGGAGAGAAAACGTACAGAAAATCATTCATTCTCCGTAGAGATTTCTCCCTAAAAATTATGCTATCATGGCTTACTTTTATTTTAAAACCATTATTAGCCATGCTAAATGTTCTATCTCATCCATCTATTTTTCTCATCGGCTTTATGGGCGCCGGAAAAACAGAACTGGGACAGCATCTAAATCAGGTGCTAAATAGACCTTTTTATGACACCGATCAGGTTATAGAAGCCGAAATGGGTCTATCCGTCGCCTCCTTATTTAACACTCGAGGTGAAAACTGGTTTAGAGACCAGGAGGCCCACACAGTAGAATTGCTGACGCGCTTAAAATCTATTATTCTGGCAACGGGGGGTGGCGCCATACTTAATAGCAATAACAGAGACTATTTAAAAACGCGCGGACATGTTATTTATCTTAAAGCGCGAATAGAAACTTTATGGGATCGGATTAAAGACACCGGTAATACCCGGCCTCTCCTACAAGACGAACATCCTTTTGAAAAAATGAAAGCCCTATTAGCCATGCGGGCACCGCTCTATGAAGAAACGGCACACACCATTATTGACACCGATTCCCTAACCTTGGAAGAACTCGGTGCTTGTGTTATACATAGTCTTAATAGCACAACTGTTGAAACAGATTAAAATAATTGGCAAAGGTTTTACCCACACAACGGTAATGATTAATAACCACTTCAACGCCAGCAGCCGCCACCAATGAAAAGGACATGGCCATACGGTGATCGTCATACGTATCTATCGCTACACCTTCATTTAATTTCTGCGGCGGTGTGATGGTAATCGTATCATCGCTGGTAAGGATCTTGGCGCCTAATTTTATGAGCTCAGTCTGAATAGCATGCAACCTATCCGTCTCTTTTATTTTCCAAGTGCCAATACCACTGATATGACTCGTGCCCTCAGCGAATAAACACAATACGGCCAAGGTCATGGCGGCATCGGGCATATTTTCCATATTGATGTTAATTGCTTTGAGTGCGGTGTGTGCGCGAACGGTGATTGCATTGTGGTGATAAACGACCTCTGCGCCCATCTTTTCTAGAATGGCAGCAAAATTTTTATCGCCTTGCAGGCTGTTTTTACCCATATTATTGATGGTAACACAGCCATTCAATGCCGCGCACGCTAAAAAATAACTGGCAGAACTTGCATCTGGCTCAATAGTGTATTCAATCGCTTGTAATGGCCTGGCCGATTTTAGCGTATAATGAAGATCCTCACAGATTACCGCGCAACCAAACTTACTGAGTAAACTCAATGTCATGTCTACATAACTTTTCGATCTCAAACCATCTTTAACTCGAATCACCCCATTTCTGCTCATGGCACTCAAGGCCATCAATAATCCTGTTAAATATTGGCTGGAGTCTTTGCCACTACAGCTTATCTCAGCAGTAGCACGATCTCTAAAAGGTCCGATAGAAAGTGGTGGGTATCCAACGCGCTCTAAATAAGTAATATCGGCACCTAATTGCCTCAAACTATCGACTAAATCTCCAATAGGCCTATGCTTCATGCGCTCTGTACCTATCAAAGTATATTCTCCCGACATTAAGGATAATAATGCCGTTAACATTCTCATGGTGGTTCCAGAATTACCACAAAATAGCTGTGCTGTTTTAATCGGAAAAACACCATCGCAACCAAGGATACGATAAGAGTGTGGCTTATTTAGGGGTACAATAGCCACCCCCAATTGTTGTAAGGCATGTATCATTAAACGCACATCCTCAGCAACATCCGGTACGTTGTGTAAAATACTTGTTCCTTTGGCAACGGCAGCTAATAATAAAACCCTATTGGCAATGCTTTTAGAACCCGGCAAATCCAATGTGGCCTCAATGTTTTTTTTTCTGGGCGCTAGAGTCAAATGTAATTCTTCTGTCATGCTAAAGACACGCCTCTCTGTGCTTTACTGTACTCGTAGACGCGAGAGTAATTACCTGTCATGAACGATCACCATACCAGGCTAAAGCGGCTTGTAGATCTTTAAGACGCAACGGAACCGTATAATGAGTGCAAACAGCCCCCATTGCCTCAAGGGCCACAAAACGCCACTCATCGCTGCGTGCTTTTTTATCGATAGATAGCGCTTGTGCGAGCTTATCGCTATCAAAAAGATAGGGAGTTTCTAAATTAAAACGCAACTCTTTTAATCCTTTTTCTATAGTTAGAAAATCATCAAAAGATAAATAACCATTTTGATAGGATAAATAACTTTCTACATACAGTCCTAGTGCAACCGCCTGCCCATGCGGTACTTGATAAGCACTTAATTGTTCTATGGCGTGACCAATGGTATGACCAAAATTTAAAATTTGACGCAGGCCGCTTGTTTCTTTTTCATCACACACGACGACTGCTTTTTTAATGTTGATACTGGCGGCAATCGATTCTAGCAGCCAGGACGCATCACTTAATAACCAGCGCTCCTCCGGATGTTGCTTTCTAAAGGCAAGGAGTCTTTGAAATTGCGTCTTATCTTGAATCAGGGCATGCTTAGCC
>CAMFJO010000225.1 GCA_945956945.1 uncultured Legionellales bacterium
CACCCAAGCATCAAAGGTATCTTGATGGTCTGGCGCACTCACCGAGATTGAAGAAGACCCGCCAGGTTTTTTTGACATTGAACCCGGCAACAGTGGTTCTGAATGAAGATCCACCAATATGGGAGCACCGGCAGCCCCCGTCGGATCGGACTGCGATGCGGCCTGCACAGGAGAATTCACTTCTTTTCCAGAGAGAATAGCCAAGCAACGGCGTTTCACATCACCACATTTTTCCTCAACTCCTGCATGAAACTCTTTATCTTTTTCATCGGGATAAGAATAGACAAATCCTGTTTCATTTGCCGAAAACGCATCAATTTTCTCAAGACAAGTTTTAAGCAATTCCTGAAACCCTTTTAGAGCCGCTGCATCTCCCTGTAACAAGAGTACCCGATTTTCTTCATTGCTTAGATAAACGTTCATCCGCTTTAACAAAGCATCCCATGCCCCTTGTTGCTCAATGATTCGATTCAGTACGCCACTCGGTCTTTTTATTCTTTGTGTGGTTATTCGTTTGGCTTCTTGTGCTTTTAAATAGTCTAGCAAAGACGCCAACTCTGCTTGAATTTTTTCTGGCCACTGGGCATGCTGCAAAAACAAGGCTTCTTGTGCTGCTTTGTTTCTTTCATACTCCGCTTCCAATGAAGAATATACAGGCGATAAAATATGGGAGACGAAAGTCGGATCTTTTATTTCTGAAGATAAAACATGCAGATGCTTCAGTAATGTTCTATTCACCATCCCCGCCATTTTAGGACTGCGTATTTCTCTTTTTATTTCGCTTAAAATGACACTAATTTCCGCATTTTTGTCATAACCATAAACCATCAACATATGTTCTAAATTATCAACCCATTTTTCTAAAGATGGTCGCAATAATTTATCATCTCTAAAATCAAGCTTGTTCAATTCAGCTATTTGTTCTTCATGCATTGCATTTAAACGCTGGTACAAATCTCC
Organism: uncultured Legionellales bacterium; assembly: GCA_945956945.1. GTDB lineage: Bacteria > Pseudomonadota > Gammaproteobacteria > UBA1113 > UBA1113 > VFKP01. Next base: position 961 of record CAMFJO010000225.1, read on the forward strand.
AAATATGGCTACAGCATCGGCTGGGATCTTTTTTCTTAACATTAAATCGTTTAATGCTTTAATCATCTCAGCATTGACCCTTCCATCTTCATGGAACAAAGGTATGCTCTGTAATTTTGCCAGCTCTGCTGTAAATGGAAGCGCCAATGGATCCATAGCAGCAACGTCGCTACTTTGATCATCTACTTTTGGAGAGTAAAATGACTTCATTAAAGTAAAAGTGGCATTCAACTCCAGAAATAGTTTTTGTTGTGGCGGTAGGTCTAGCTGTTGTATCAACTTCACAACCGAGTTTAACAAAAGTAACTCAAAGGCATCTTTGCTGTTTAAGTCTATCTCTACCGTTACAGATTTTTCCCTCTCTTGACGATAGTGAATTTTAGCCGTGTCTAAAATATAATATTTTGCATCATGGGTTACTTTTGCAACGGCAGTCAGTTCAAAATTGTATACACTCGTTTCTTCATCTTTGGCAGCCTCAACTCTCATTGACTGCCACAGTAGCTTCGACTTCTGCTGCGACTGTGACTGCGATTGCGACTGCTGCAATTCTGACTGCTTTATTAATCTTGAACCCCGTCTGTCTACCGCCTCTTTTGTTGTCAGCATCGTTCCAGAAGCATTTAACTGCAAGGGATGGTGCAGATACACATCTTGATTCGGATGAACACCCAACTCTGTAGCAACTGCTGCAATTTGACCACCCGCAGATTGTACCAAAGCCTCTGGAAGGTGGCTGATAGTAAAAATAAATTGCGGCGAAACCTGATCGGGTTTCTTTATTTTACCCACCTCCTGTATAAATATATGGTGCGGGATCTTGCTTTCTAAAAGTTGGCCCATTACTGCAGTTGGATTAGAGTCATCGGTAATACGCCTTATTTCTTCCGCAGTCAATGGGTATTCCTTAAAAGCATTCTCAGCAGCCTCATAATAGAACAGGGTAGCTCTTAAAAATTTCCCTGTATCTTTCTCACAATAATATTTAATGGTGGGTACTAATTTATCGTCTCCGGCAAAAAACTGTTTAGCTTTGACAAGCACCTTCGGTGTAATAAGCACTTCTCCATAAGTTGGACTTTTTGGATCCATATCTCGCACCAGAGCGATATCTGCAGCAGGGATACCGCGCGTGTGTTTTCTATCGTACTCTTCTTTTTGTGCCTCTCTTCTCTCTCCTCTTTTTTTGGTCCATTCGTAATGGGCTCCTGTCCATACGCTGATGGGGTGGATATCGATTATCTCTTCTGCAACTTCGGCAAGTCCAAAATGACTGTTTTTTAAAATGCGAATTATTTCTTGTTTTAAGTCAGCGCCATTGCTAGGATGGCCTGTTTCATCTAAAGGAATAGTATATTGGCGACCATCGACAAAAAGATCGAGTCTTTTTATAGACCCTTTCTTGTTTACAACGATACGAAAATAAAAGTCTGCTCCTTCTTGTGGTGCTTGCGTTGATATTATAAATTTCAGATCCTCACGTTCACGTACGGTAGAACGTTGATGATCAAAGTTAAGGGTATACGCATGCAGAGTATCATCCCACTTTAGAAAAGAATCGGGTATTTTGCGAGACTTATCGGCAGAAAGTACGGTATGCGTTGTCATCAGTATTTTTGTAATTTCTTTAATGCCTGGGCGTTCATTATGTGGAATTTGGCGGGAATACTGTATATCCTCTTCTGCCATGCCTGCCATGCGCGTTTGGTGTAAAACAATGTAATAGGCTTTTGTCGTTTCTTGAGTGTGGCTGGGGGTAGCGGCCATAATTTACCTCTCTGTTAAAATCATTTTAAGTTATGCAAGGTCCTTGCGCTAATATTGTTATCCATAAATAATCCGTTATCTGTTTACCATCGAGAGATGAGATACATTAGGGCCTGTTGACAATAGGTTAATAGGCCTTAAGTTCTCATAATTATATTTTTTATGAGGCTTTAGTTTAGCATACTTTTGGCTAAAGTGGTACAGATTGAGTGAGTATATTTTTTTAATTACTTGAATGATTCATAAAAACACCT
>CAMFJO010000226.1 GCA_945956945.1 uncultured Legionellales bacterium
CCCCACTACATCAGCTTTGTAGGGAAAGAAATACAAACAGCTTATCTGGAATCCTATTCGGAATATGGACAAAACATTTTTGATCGCTATGTCAGCTTTGCCGATTTCTGGATTCAGGATCAGGATTATAGAGATCCCGACACAGGTGAGATATACGATAGAAGCTCTTTAAATAATGAGTTAGAACAAATTGAAAAACCTTCCGGTATATCTAATCCTAAAGATTTCCGACATGAGATTGTGAATTTCGTCTTGCGGGCCAGAGCCAACAATAAGGGTAAAAATCCTGTTTGGCACAGTTATGAGAAACTACGCACTGTCATCGAGAAAAAGATATTTTCTAATACCGAAGATTTACTGCCTATTATCTCATTTAATCCAAAATCCTCTGAAGAGGAAAAGAAAAAGCACGATGAATTTATACAAAGGATGGTCAGCAAAGGTTATACAACCAGACAGGTTAAGTTACTGTGCGAGTGGTATTTACGTGTTAGAAAATCCAATTAAGAGACGGTCATGGTGCAATTTATCGATAGGCGCAATAATGGCAAAAACACTAGCACGGTCAGCAGACAACGTTTTTTAGATCGATTCAAAAAACAAATTAAAGAATCACTATCCAAAGCGTTGAGCCAACGCAGTATCACAGATATTCATGTGGGTGAAAAAATAAGCATTCCCAAAAAAGACATTAGAGAGCCTTTTTTCCATCATGCGCCTGGAGGTAAGGTCAATCGGTTATTTCCAGGTAATAAAGAGTTTAGTGCTGGCGACACCATTGCCAGGCCTCCTACATCGAGTGAAGAAGAACTAGGGGAAAAAGCTTCTAACAGCGGTGAAGGCGAAGACAGCTTTACTTTTGAGATCAATAAAGATGAATTTCTGGATTTTTTCTTTGAAGATTTAGAACTACCCGATCTGGTAAAAACGGAATTAAAATCTCTACCACAATTTCAGAACATTAAAAGTGGTTTATCTATTTACGGCTCTCCCAGCAATATTAATATCACGCGATCTTTTAGAAAAGCATTGGGACGTAGAATTGCCCTCGGTGGCGACAAGCGTAAAAAATTAAAAATAGCATTAGATAGATTGGCAAAATTAAATAAAGCGATTGCTTCGGATTCACCCAGGCGCTTACGTTTGAAACGTTACATTAGTTTAATGGAAAAACAAGTTGCAGCGATTCCTTTCGTAGACACTTCGGATATTTTATACAACAGAACTACCAAACAAATAACCCCTTCCTCACAAGCCGTGATGTTTTGCATCATGGACGTTTCTGGCTCCATGGATGAAGCCAAAAAGGAAATGGCAAAACGTTTTTTTATTTTGCTCTATTTATTTTTAACCAAAGCTTATCAAAAAATACAAATTATCTTTATACGTCATCATACCGTTGCTAAAGAAGTCGACGAACAAGAATTCTTCTACTCAAGAGAAACCGGTGGCACGGTGGTTTCCAGTGCTTTAGAACTGATGTCCGATATTATCACCAATCGTTATCCGACCAACGACTGGAACATTTATGTGGCGCAGGCTTCCGATGGCGACAATTGGAATGCGGATTCGCCTTATTGTCAAACGCTTTTAAATGAAAAAATTATGCCATTAGTGCAATATTATGCTTACATAGAAATTATGCCGCGACACCACCAAAGCTTATGGAATGCTTATCTAAGTGTAAAACTAAAACATGATAATTTTGCCATGCAAACCATTTCAAAACCGAACGAATTGTTTTTTGCCTTACATGAATTGTTTAAGAGGAAAGTGTTATGACTGCCCGGCAATTACTACCACAAAGTTCAGAATGGACTTTTGAAGCATTGGAGATATACCAAAAAGCCATAGAGAATGTGGCTAAAAAATTTCAGTTAGACACTTATCCAAATCAAATTGAGATAATTTCGTCTGAACAAATGCTGGATCTCTACGCTTCGAGCGGATTACCCATCAATTATACGCATTGGTCTTTTGGAAAGAGATTTGTTACAACTGAAAAATTGTACCGAAAAGGTTACACTAATCTGGCTTATGAAATGGTCATTAATTCCGATCCGTGCATCAGTTATTTGCTAGAAGAAAATTCTATGGTGATGCAAGCTATGGTGATTGCTCATGCCTGTTATGGTCATAATTCTTTTTTCAAAAATAATTATCTTTTTAAAACCTGGAGCAATGCTGATTCTATTATCGATTACATGATTTTTTCGAAAAATTATGTCCACGAATGTGAACAAAAATATGGTGTTGATGCAGTAGAAACCTTGTTAGATGCTTGTCATGCCCTGCACAATTATGGGGTCGATCGTTATAAAAGGCCACAAAAGATATCTTTACAAGAAGAAAAAGCAAGACAAAGTGAGCGTGCAGCTTATTTACAAACTCAGGTCAACGATCTCTGGCGAACCATACCACCACACCTTCAAAAAAACAGCCCTTTGGAAAGCAAGAAAGAACGCTTTCCAGAAGAACCAGAAGAAAATTTACTGTACTTCCTGGAAAAAAACGCTCCTTTGTTAGAGCCCTGGCAAAGGGAGATAATCCGTATTTCCAGAAAAATTTCTCAATACTTCTACCCGCAGAAATTAACCAAAGTAATGAATGAGGGATGGGCCACTTTTTGGCATTATACCATCATCAATGAACTGTACAATCAAAAGATGATCTCCGATCCCTTCATGATGGATTTTCTTAAAAATCACACCAATTTAATTTATCAATTTCCTTACGATCATCCCAATTTTTCAGGAATAAACCCCTACACTTTGGGTTATCATTTGTTTTCAGATATTCAACGCATGAGCAGCAATCCAACGGATGAAGATAAATTATTTTTCCCTGAATTAACCACCCAAGAACCTATTGAAGCACTTGATTTTGCCATGCGTAACTTTAAAGACGAAAGCTTTATTCTCCAATACCTTTCGCCGAAATTGATGCGCGATTTAAAATTATTCTCGGTGTTAGAC
>CAMFJO010000227.1 GCA_945956945.1 uncultured Legionellales bacterium
TTCTAAAACCACCCACAGCACTGCAAAAGAAACTCCCGACAAAAGCTGTGCCGGTAAAAATGGTAATGCCATTTCATAGCAAAGGATACATCCTGAAAAGGTGAATGGGTAATAACCTGCACTCAACCATACACCGAAATTGGTCAACAACCAATACAATAAAGCCGCACAAAAAACACGGCTAACGCTATCCACAAAATACCCTTTGAACCAAGGACGCGCGAAAAAAACGATAATACACAATAAGGATACCGCATTAAACAGCGACCACCAGCCGAAAACCGGATAATGATAAAACACCGCTAAGCCTATATCCGCTATTTCTACCGTAACCAATGTCAAAAGACTGGCAGTTAAAAAACCATAGCGGCTGGCCAAATAAACTGTCATGGCAATTTCAGGAGAATAATTTGCCGTGTGCGGCAACCATTTCGCCATTATGGTTAATATTATCCATATACTACTTATTACCATTATTTATCCTTCGAATCATTTACTATTATGATACAATATAAATACTGCCAAGGCTCAAGGTATGTCCGTTGCACGAGAGTCAAACCGTACGCCGCATGGATGCGGCGTTCGAGCCTACAGGGAGGTATTCACGGCGTGTTTGACTCCGTCAACGGCATACCTTGAGCATTCTCTAAATACTGCATCGCCTGACGCAATTGTTCATCGCTACACTCAAAACAACCGCCCCGCGCTGGCATGGCATTATGCCCCATCAAAGTGTATTGCCATAAACCTTCTTCACCCAAGCCCTGCTTTAGGGCTTGCCACAAGACTTTATTACCTCTAGCGGGTGCATTGATATCGATCATCGGTTGTGGCGCATGACAAGCAGCACAATATTCTCGATAAATTTTTTCCCCTGCTTTGGGATCGTTTTTTAAACTATTAGCAAAAGAAGACGGATAATGGTAGGTACGCATGCTGCCATCCACCAGCGGTGCTGATTTAGGCTTGGTATTTTTAAGCGCACAATAAAAACCCAAGCTGCCTGCTAAAATAAACAAGAGTAGAATGCCAATTTTTTTAACCACGCGCGGCAATTTCCTTTAAGACACTTTCTTTCGTCTGTGGCCCCACTAAAGTTGCCTGTAATCGTCCCTCGGGATCCAACAAATAACTTGTCGGTAATACTTCCGGTGCCGGTAAGTGCCAGGATTTTTGTGGATCGGATAATAACAACGCATATTGAATATGGATTTGCGTTGCAAAACGATTGATATCCGCTTCAGGCATATCATCAAAACTGACCCCCAATACCCGCACCTTATTTTCAGCCGCCAGTTGGTTCAACTGTGGAATTTCACGCAGACAGCCTTCACACCAGGGTGCCCAATAATTTACCAAGGTCCATTGCCCTTCGGCAGCCTGCGTCACCGGATGATGCTGATTGTCTACAATAGCGGGCTTGGTGTCATGATGACAGGCGCTGAGTGATACCAATAAAATGGTACCCCCCAAGATACGCCGAATAGAGACTTTTTTCCTCATGGGAGTGCCGTCACTATGGTTGTATAATCGTGTGCTAAAGAAGTAGCATCCGGTGGATAAGGAAAATAGGCTAAGACATTACCGGTTTTATCCACTAAAAATAATTCTGCACTGTGATTAACCACATAGTTATTACTGTTTTTATTTTGTGAGGCTTCCATTTTTACTGCAACGACGCCGAGCGCTTGCTCCAAAGGCATTACTGCTTCCATCGGTGCACGTGCGCCTATAAAATGAGGGTTAAAAGATTCAACATAAGATTTCATACGTGCAACACTATCGCGATCGGGATCGACAGAAATCATGATAATTTGTGGCAAATCCTGAGTAGGCAATGTGGTTTGCAAGCTTTTATACATTTTATTTAAAGCCGACATGGTCGTAGGACAAACATAACCGCAATTGCTAAAACCGAAAAACAAAATAGACCAATGCCCTTTTAAATTCTCTTGCGTCAAACTCCCTCCTAAGCTACTTTCTAATTTAAAATCGGGTAAAGCCTTGGTAGGTTGCAATAAGGTGCCATTGATCTTCAGACTTTTAATATCCACCGCTTGCTTTTGATGATGCCATACACCGAAATAAAGACCAAATGCCAATACGGCTGTCATGGCAACAAGCGTAAAAATCAACACCTTAGTATTGCTTTTCTGTGTGGTCATATTTTAATCTCCTGTTTATAAGTTTATGTTTGCTTCTCAGTAACTACTCACACCATTTAAATAGCCTACAAAAATAGATAGTGATCCACCAATAATGCCAAGAAAACACCACCCAAGTAGCTAATAGAAAATTTAAATAATTTAAATGCCTCTGCATTGTCTTTACTTTTATACAGCTTAAAGGCCCAATACAAAAAGCGTGCATTTAAGGCCATCATCGCTATTAAATACAGCCATCCCGCCTGACGGATAATAAATGGAAAAAATGTTGCCGCACACAATAACAAACTGTACAAAATAATCTGTAATTTAGTATGGGCAATCCCATGGGTATTCGGCAACATGGGCACTTCGGCCTTGGCATAATCTTCAAAACGATGAATGGCCAATGCCCAGAAATGCGGAGGCGTCCATACAAATATAATCAAGACCAACAATAATCCTTCAGGCGCAATATGACCGCTCATCGCTGTCCATCCCAATAAGGGTGGTGCCGCCCCTGCCAGACCGCCGATGACGATATTCTGGGGCGTTTGGTATTTTAAAAACAAAGTATAACAAACTGCATACCCCATGAGAGAAATAAAAGTTAATAATGCGGTCAGAGGATTTATCCACCAATACAAAATATTTAGCCCTATCATACCCATAATAAAAGCAAATCCTAAACTTTGCTTAACGGTAAGCTCTCCTTGTACCAAGGGTCTGCGTTGAGTACGTTTCATCAGTTTATCAATGTGTTGATCCGCGATGTGATTTAAAGTAGCCGCTGCGGCCGCCGATAATGCAATCCCTAGAT
>CAMFJO010000228.1 GCA_945956945.1 uncultured Legionellales bacterium
GCGGGGTTTAAACGCTGTGTTTTAACCCCTAGGCCACGAATGTATCAACGCTTTTAATAAAATCGCCAACGGAATGGCAAAAAATATTCCCCAGAAACCCCAAATGGCTCCAAAAAACAAAATGGCGATGATGATGGCCACGGGGTGGATCTTCACGACTTCGGAAAATAGCAATGGCACCAAAATATTCCCATCTACAATCAGCAATGCGCTGTACGCTAGACCTAAATAGAGTAAATGCATACTCCAGCCCCATTCAAGGATAGCAACCAATATGACTGGCACGGAGACCATGGCTGCTCCCAATATAGGAATAAGCGAAGATATGCCGACTAAAACAGCGAGCAAAACGGCGTAATTTAACTGTAATAGGAAAAAAACCATAAAAGCCATCACGGTCACTATCACGACTTCCAATAATTTACCACGGACATAATTCCCCAACTGCACATCTACCTCATGCCAAATACTTAAAATAAGGCTTTTGTCTTTGGGTAAATAGCGATTACACCACGCCGTTAATCCATTTTTGTCCAGCAAAAACAGATACACCAGCATGGGCACCAATACCAGATACACGGCCAGGGTAACCAGGGTAGATAAAGAAGCCAATGATAAACTGAAGATGATACGACCATAGTGCACCGCTTCTGTTTTTAAGCTCCCCACTACCGCGTCAACTTGATCCGCCGAAATCAAATCCGGATAGCGTTCCGGCAATGTCGATAAAAATTGATGGCTACGGCCTAACATCGCGGGGAATTCCAATAATAAAGCCGCTGCCTGTTGCCATAGTAAGGGCAATAGTACAAATAAACCTAATACCAATAAGCTGATAAAAAATAAAAATACCGTCGTCACTGCCAACCAATGTGGCCAATGCCATTTTTCCAAGCGCACGACAATGTCTTCCAATAAATAAGCAATCACCAGGCTCGTAAAGACCGGGGCAAACAATTCGCTTAAAAAAGCCATCGATATTAAAATAAGGGCAATACCCACCAATAAATACACGGCTTCTGGTTCACAGAGATAACGTTTGTACCAGACTTGTAAAATATTTAACATGTTGATGCCTTCTGTTGAACCAAAAAATAATATCCCTGAGGGGTGTCTGCCTCTTCCACCAGGTCTATTTTCAGTGTTTTAAACAATAAACGCAAATCGGCCACACTGGCCTTGTCATCGACCCAAATTTGTAACTTTTCTTCTTGCGACAGCTTTTTTAAGGCTTGCTTAGTCTTTAAGAGGGGTAGAGGGCAAATTAAGCCTCGGGTGTCTAAAATAAGTGTCATTTAGATGCATTCTTCCTAAAAACAGGTTATAATATGACCTTTATTGAATCAAAATTCAGTGGGTTTGTCCATGAGCGTGCTTAAATGCTTGAATCGCCTATTATTATCCATAGCACTATTGTATACACAAATGGTCTATGCGGATATCCCTTTGCCGACGATGGCCAACAATAATGCCCCTACCTTAAGTGACTTACAAGAAGCGCAATTAGGCAAACAGTTTTTCCAATCCATTAAGGCCACTGGCCAAGTGATCGACGATCCTTTAACCACCCAATATATCAATACCTTAGGCAATCGCCTGGTTAAAGCCGCCAAAACCAATGGTCAAACCTTTCATTTTTTTGTCTTGGCGAGCCCTGATATCAATGCCTTTGCTGGCCCGGGCGGCTATGTGGGTATCAACAGTGCTCTCATCATCCAATCCAAAAATGAAAGCGAAGTCGCTGCCGTGCTTGCCCATGAAGTAACGCACGTCACGCAAGGGCATCTAGCACGTTCCATAGAAAAAGTGAAAGGCGTAGAATTATCTGCTTTGGCCGGTTTATTAGCGTCTATTGCCATCGGCGTTTACAATCCCAATGCGGGGGCCGGCGCCATGTCAGCCACCATGGCTGGCGCTCAAGCCAGCATATTGCATTTTACTCGAGAAAACGAAGAAGAAGCAGATAACATCGGTATGCAGGTATTGTACGATGCCGACTTCGATCCCAAAAGTATGCCGGATTTTCTGGAAACGCTGCAACGCAGTGAACGCCTTTATGGCACCCCCCCAGAATTCTTAAGCACTCACCCGCTTACCAGCAATCGTATTGCCGATAGCCAAAGCAGGGCCAGCCATTTTAGTCCCAAAGCTTATAGGGAAGATGAGGGCTTTGCATTTTTACAAAATAGATTGCGTGTACAAACCACCAAAAACAGCCACACGCTGGTGGTTCAATATGAAAAGGAATTAACCCGCACACCCGCCAACCAGCGCGAAGCAGAAGAATATGGTTATGCCAATGCCTTAAAAAGTGCTGGTTTATCCGATAAAGCGCTACCGATACTCAATCGTTTGCATGAACAAGATCCCGCTAATTTATGGATCAGCATTGCCTGGTGCAGAGCTTATGCGACCAACAATCAATTTAAAGATGCTCTCGATACTTTTGCCAAATTATATGCCGCAGATGAGAATAATTACGCGATTGTATATTATTATGCTTATACCTTAATGGAAAATAACCAGCCGAAACGGGCATTGGATTTATTGCGTCAACATCAACTGGATGTCCCCGATGATCCAATTCCCTACGAATTGTTATCCCAGGCACAAGGAAAATCCGGTTTTATTTCCGATGCCTATCAAACGCGCGCAGCCTATCTCGTCAGTATGGGCGCACCGCGCCAGGCTTTGGATCAATTAAAAATGGCGATGGCCGTACCGAATAATTCAGCAATCAACAAGGCGAAGATCCAGGCACAGATGGATGAGATTCAGGCCAGCATGAAAGGTTAATCCTAACAAATAGGTCTATTTCATTCTATGTTGATATGGCAAACTATCGCCCTTACGAATCTAAAGAAGTAAGGCGAAGCTCATACCCTATGGGCCGTCATTGCGAGGCGCGTAGCGCCGTGGCAATCCAGAAGTTAGGTGTGTGTTTGTGGGAATATCGATTTTTGA
>CAMFJO010000229.1 GCA_945956945.1 uncultured Legionellales bacterium
CAAATATACTTTCTTAGCCAAGAAAAATTGAGGCAGTTTAAGTCTAAAAAGCCAGGTGACTTGAGAAAAGATGAGCGTATTTTAGCTAACTCAGGTTATGAGCTTATCGATGCAAGCAAGCTCAGCCCTCAGCACATGCATAAGTTAACAGAATTGTATAAATCTCTATATCTGGACAAACATTCTTATTTAAACCCACAGTTCACCACGGAATTTATTGATTTATTGGTTCACAGCCCCTTGTTTACAGTCAAAGTTTTAAAAAAAGAAAATTCTTTAGACGCATTTATTGGCTGTCTTAGCCGTCAGCATATAAGCTATGCACCATTATTCGGATATAATACAGCGCTCCCTATAAAACTAGGCTTATACCGTATGTTATCTGCAATCAAGATCAATATGGCTATAGAGAGAGATACTATTTTGCATTCCAGCGCAGGAGCAGGTACTTTTAAGCGCAATAGGGGCCATGAGGCTGTTCCGGAATACCACGCTGTCTATGCGAAACATTTATCCTATGGCCGAAGGTTAGTATGGTTTTTTCTAAAATGCATCGTAAATCGTATCGGCATGCCCTTAATCGAACGCTACGATAGCTAAACTCTCCCGTATATATGGGTTGAACGACATAAGGGCGGTTTGTAGGCTGGCTAGAAAATGGCGATCGCCAAATCTATTTTGCCCAATTTCCCCAACAAGATAAGCAGAGGCTTATGTGCAATTCAGCCGATTGATAGGAAGTGCGCGTTAACCATTATGGCGAGCCGGTGCGTGCCATACAACTTCTTTTAGCATCCCTGCTGCCTTCAGGTGTATCCCCTTCGCGTTGGCGTTTTCTGGACGGTGGCGATACATTAAAAAAAGCAGAGGTACTGGAAGAGGGGGGGGCAAGGCTAACCGTCGTATTACTCTGTGTGCGAGCAGGTGAATATGCGGATGCCAGCAGTTGGGGTAATTGATCTTTGAGCAGTTCAAGCACTATTGGGCGATTAGATTCATGTAGGGACTGCAACAGCTTATCTAGCATAGCATGGGTTGTAATTATGCCAGCCAGGATGCCTACATTTGCCAGTGGCATTAAAATTTTATCGTTATATTCTGAACTCTCGAACCAGAATAGCGAAGACCAAAGGAGATCAAAAATTTCTGTAGGAGGATAACTCGTGATATCTGAAGGTTTCTCCAGAGCCTGCAGTATCGACTCTATTTCCTTTTGACAATGGGCCCTTAACAGTAGATTGGTAAATAAATCATTTCGCTTATACTTTCTAAGTGTAGTAGTAAGAGCAAAAACAGAATCCGGCTGCATCACGTTAAGATAATTATCCTCGTGGTCAATCAATATTAGTGACAGCATTGCTGTACACGCAGCCGAATTAAGGTGAGCGAATGCCGTAAATAGCTCTTCTTCATATTTATAACAGTTGTGATAGAAACAAAAAAGCAGAACAGATATATCGGCGACCATAGGATCCGGAGAGTAACGAACCCCATATAAAATATCTAAGCTTTGTTGATGTCGCATGCGTTCTTCCCACCGCTGAATTTTTGTATTATTTTTATAGTATTGGCTATTATTTATAATGGCCGCTATTTTTTCTAGAGGTTGTGCCTCCAATATGGTAGGAATAATATCCTTAACCAGCTTAGAGGGAGGAACATGCGAGAAAACATTTTGGAATATAAGTGTATCTTCAAAGGTTTGCACTAATATCGGTAATCTATTCTCAATTTTTTTAAGAATGAACTCCTGGGAGTCCGGATCCAGATAGCTCAACAAAGAACCCAGCTGCTGGTTTGTAATGGTATCAGCCAGAGTAGAGTCGAAGGCCTCTACAATAAGCTTACGTTCATCATAAGTAAGCCAAGATAATAAGTCCACCTGAGAAAAGTCTTGTTGAATAATCCTCGCGGTTTCTTCTATATGCCCCATGAATATTCTTTTATAGATTGGGCTTAAAATCGCGACTAAGGGTCTGTGGGGGATGCTACCCCAAAGTGCTTTTTCTAATTCTAATATATCGTTCGGTGTTTGGATAAGTTCTTGTAGTTTTTGTTCACTATCGGGGGCGGTTAATGCTTTTGCACCCGTCGGGCTCTCCGAGTCCAACAATACCGCGCATAGCGCTACGCAAGTGGTAGCCATTGCAATTTCCTCTTTAACTTTTTCAATAGATTTCATAAGGCCCCCTTTTATTAAGTGTTCGTATAGTGAACTTATATGCAGTGATAAGTACAATATAGTCGATTCTATTTTAATTACAAGCAGAAAAATGTAACTCGATTAAAGCAAAGCGGCCGAATAATTGCATGAAACTTAATATGGACTATCGTAACTTGGGTAGAACTACATATTTCCCCCTTTTATTGCTTATAGCGACATGAATTAATCGCGTACTAAATATTAAAAGGTGCTGGCGCTGCGCTATTTTCCCTTCTTTAATGTACCGTCATTTTCTACTCTAATGTCTTTCCAGCATTAAAGAATGGGTCATTACTTGCTGGCCGGCTCTTAAAATCATATTCTCCTAGCAAGTTCACACAAAATAATTTAGAGCATTGCCAACACTTCATATATAAATGAAAGGATTTTATAGATCCAACGTGCAGAGGATAGACAGTAGTATTAAAATAAACGCAGTGCTAAACTGCAGCGCTTTTATTTTAGAATGGGTAGGTTTAATGTTGAATTTTGCCATTAATAAAGTGAAAAGTGCCCACCAAATGACAATCCCTAATAAAGCGCCAATGGCCAACATTTGCTTGGTCATAAAGTTATTGGCACTATTTAAATTTTCTCCAAGCAACAGAAATAATGCTAAGTAGCCAATAATGCGCGTAGGCGCAGATAAGGCAACCATAAATACATTAAAATAAGCATTTAAGGTAGCGTTTAAATTTTTGCGAGAGATTTTTTTCGACAAAGTAGGAGAGGAGAAGAATATCTTTATCC
>CAMFJO010000230.1 GCA_945956945.1 uncultured Legionellales bacterium
TATATAAACACTCGACTAGTCGTCGGCAGCGTCAGATGTGTATAAGAGACAGATTGTAGACAGAATCACCCGACTTTAATACGCCGGAATAAACGCGTATATAGGTTAAGGAACCCACAAAAGGATCGGTGGCAATCTTGAAAGCCAAGGCGGAAAAAGGTTCGTCATCGCTAGAATGGCGCACGGCTTCTGTCTCAGCAGCATCATCTAGAATACCTTTAATAGACTCGACATCGTCAGGCGCTGGCATATAGTCAATCACACCATCTAACACCGCTTGCACACCTTTGTTCTTAAAAGCAGAACCGCAAAATACCGGCACAATTTCACCAGCAATAGTACGTATGCGCAATCCCTTTTTGATTTCTTCATTCGTTAATTCGCCAGTGTTTAAATATTTTTCCATTAATTCTTCATTGGCTTCAGCAGCAGCTTCTATCATCGCTTCACGCAAGGCATCACATTCTGCTTTCAAGTTGGCGGGAATTTCTTTGGCGACATAATTCACACCCTTAGAAGCTTCATCCCAATAAATAGCTTGCATGCGGATTAAATCTACGACGCCTTCGAGATTTTCTTCAGCACCAATAGGACATTGCATCTGAATAGGATTTGCGCCCAAACGATCTCTAATCTGTTCTACCACACGACCTAGATCTGCACCGATACGATCCATTTTGTTGACAAAGGCCATACGAGGCACATTGTATCGATTGGCTTGACGCCATACGGTTTCGGATTGTGGTTCTACGCCATCAACCGCAGAAAACACCGCTACAGCACCATCCAATACGCGCAATGAACGCTCTACTTCAATGGTAAAATCCACGTGACCTGGGGTATCAATAATGTTAATACGATGCGGCGGATATTGTTTGTCCATACCAGACCAGTGACAAGTCGTTGCAGCAGACGTAATGGTAATTCCACGTTCTCTTTCTTGCTCCATCCAATCCATCACAGCAGCGCCATCGTGTACTTCACCAATTTTATAAGACACACCCGTATAAAATAAAATACGCTCTGTGGTCGTTGTTTTTCCCGCATCAATATGCGCAACGATACCGATATTTCTAACTTGGGCTAAAGGGGTGGTTCTTGACACAACGATATCCTCTTAAACTATAAAAATTAATTCCAACGATAATGTGCAAAAGCTTGGTTCGCTTTTGCCATACGGTGCACATCTTCACGCTTTTTAACTGCTTCACCACGGCCCATTAAAGCATCGGCCATTTCAGCAGCCAATCGACGCATCGTGCCTTTTTCGGAACGCTTACGGGCGCATTGAATCACCCAACGCATCCCCAAAGCGATACGACGATGTGGCGCAACTTCCACCGGGATCTGATAGGTTGCACCGCCGACTCTGCGTGAACGCACTTCCACGGTAGGACAAACCTGATCTAACACACGCCCAAATAAGGCCACTGTATCACCGCCTTCTCCGCCCTCACCTTCGGCACTTTTTTGCTTCTTGGTTAATTCTTCCAAAGCACCATACACTATACGTTCTGCCAAAGATTTTTTACCGCTGTACATGACCACATTGATAAAGCGTGCGATCAGTTCGTCACCGAACTTGGGATCAGGCACTACAGGTCGTTTTTCTGCCGCTCTACGTCGCATAATATTACTTTCCTACTCTCATTAAACTATAAAAATCTACTTTGCCTTAGGCCGTTTTTCTCCGTACTTGGAACGCGCCTGTTTACGGTTTTTCACGCCGGCCGTATCCAAACTACCACGCACAATGTGATAACGCACACCCGGTAAATCCTTGACCCGGCCGCCGCGAATCAGCACCACGGAGTGTTCTTGCAGATTGTGCCCTTCACCGCCGATATAGGCAGTGACTTCATAACCGCTGGTAAGCTTGACCCTAGCCACTTTACGCAAAGCCGAGTTTGGCTTTTTAGGCGTAGTTGTATACACCCGTACACACACACCGCGTCGTTGCGGACATTGTTTTAAGGCTGGGTTTTTACTTTTTACCCTTCGTTTAATACGCTTCGTACTAGACGAAGCACGCACCAACTGACTAATTCTTGCCATATATTAAAGCTCCACGCTTATCTCATCAATTCAGATATATTTAGGACTTGTTGACATGTCATTTATCGGCTGCAAAATAAGTAGAATCGGTGCAAATACACGCAAATTCTCGTTAAATAGCATCCACTATTCGCCTCAAATTTGCGCGTATTTTCCCTCGATTCCCTCATTTTTCGCTTCGACAAATGAAATGTCAACAAGCCCTATTTCTGGTGATTATTTCACCCTTTAGCGGATAGCGCAAATTTTGCACACACTGACTGGGAAAGACTGAATAATCACTCATTTTATTTTGCTTTTGTATTGCGCTGAAAAGACGCAGATGCCAAGCGCAAATATGCAAAATGAGGGCGGATTGTAAAAAGGTTTTAGCATTATGTCAAGTGTTATCGGTTGTTCTGACTGAAATTTCACTGTTTTAAGCATTTTAATCCAAAAAATAGGCAGCCCCAATTACTTGACTACCGCCAGTATCACCATGCTAAGCAAAAACAGCGTCGGCACTTCATTTAGGATCCGATAAAAACGCTGGCTGTGCCGATTGCTATCTCGGGCAAAGCGCTTCAATAAAAACGCCAAATAAATGTGGTAAATCCACAATCCTAGCGCTAAAGTCAATTTCACATGCAGCCATAGGGCATGGGCATAGTACTGATAACCCATTATCATCAGGGTTATGCCAAAAAGTGTCGTTAAAACTGCGCCGGGCGTGGTAATACACCAATACAGGCGCCATTCCATGACCTTAAAACGCTCCAGGCTAATAGCATCCTCACTCGCCGCATGGTAAACAAATCATCGTGGTAAATAAAATAAGCCGGCAAACCACATCACCATAAAAATAATGTGAA
>CAMFJO010000231.1 GCA_945956945.1 uncultured Legionellales bacterium
TCTATGCAACTCCTTTATCCTTAAATTCGCATTTCCATTGGCGAATGGTATATACACCATTTGTATATATTTTTCAATAAAATCAAATAGAAAATACACGCTTCATAACAGAGTGGCTATCAAGGAAACAACTTGCTATACTGTAATTAGATGCTCTTCATTCATTTGGTACTGCCAGCAGCGAGGGCCAATCGATAAAAAGACACCTGCATGGCGCTTAAGCATTCAGCGTCAAAAACGAACAGGGATTAGCAATGAAGGCCATTATGGGCTACTATTCCCGACGTCATAGAAGGGGTCCAGCAAGCTACACTCAGGTTAAATGTGAAGAGCATCGTTATGTTAAATGACAAAAAGAATTTGCGCCAACACTTTAGAGCAAAACGTCGTAGGGTAACAGCCGAAGAACGCGTTAGAGCCAGCCAATTGCTGTTAAACCACATTAGGGTGCAACCGTGGTATTTGCATTCCCACCGCTTTGCCCTCTATCTTGCCATGATAGAGGAGATCGATACCCAACCTTTAATGGAATGCTTATGGTCCGCACAGAAAAAGTGTTACCTGCCTAAAATCACGGCAGAAGATACCCTACTCTTTTCCGCTTATACCCCTCACACGGCTTTAATTTCCAATCGCTTTAATATTCTCGAACCCGATGCTGATGCGCCCTTTTGCCCACTCCCCGATTTAGAGGTTATTTTTATGCCCTTGGTTGCTTTCGATAACAAAGGACATCGATTAGGCATGGGCGCAGGCTTTTATGATAAAACTTTAGCGAATTTAAGCAAGCAAGAAAAACGCCCTTTATTGATAGGTTTGGCTTATGAATGCCAATACAGTGATAGGCTCCCTCATGATGAATGGGATGTGTGTTTGGACAGTGTGATCACGGAACAGAATGTTTATACATTCCTAAAAAGTAATTGATTTAATATATCATTCTATCCTACCAAGATGCGCCGAATATGCGCTTTCCCTGCTAAGTGGTAAATAATTACTTACCAATTGAGTAACATCTTCCCCGCCTGCCCGGATTGCAACACCTTAAAGGCTTCTTCGAAATCTTCCATCGCAAATTGGTGGGTAATAATAGGTGCCACATCCAAACCACTGTGCAATAAGGACGACATCTTATACCAGGTTTCAAACATTTCTCGGCCATAGATCCCTTTGATAAACAGACTTTTGAAAATAACCTGCGTCCAATCGATAGCGGCTTCTCCGGGAATAATGCCTAATAAAGCCATGCGTCCACCGTGGTTCATTGTCGCTAACATTTGCTGTAAGGCTTCAATTTTACCCGACATCTCCAAACCTACATCAAAGCCTTCAACGATATCGAGTTCCGACATAACCGTTTTTAAAGATCCCTGCGAAATATTAACCGCTCTTGTGGCCCCCATCTTTTCTGCCAAAGCTAATCTATAGGGATCCACATCCGTGATAACAATATGGCGCGCACCCACTAATCTCGCAATTCGTATGGCCATTAATCCAATAGGGCCTGCACCTGTGATCAACACATCTTCACCGACCAAATCAAAAGACAAGGTTGTATGTACGGCATTACCCAAAGGATCTAAAATAGCCCCAATCTCATCCGAGATATGGCTGGATAATTTAAACACATTGCTGGCCGGCATGCTCAGGTATTCTGCAAAAGCGCCTGGCCTATTCACACCCAAGCCCAAGGTATTGCGGCACAAATGCCGCCGTCCAGCACGGCAATTACGGCAATGGCCGCAGGTAATGTGCCCTTCTACCGAAACACGATCGCCCACCGCAATACCGCGAACTTCACTGCCGATGGCATGAACGATACCCATGCATTCATGCCCTACCGTCATGGGTACAGGAATGGTTTTTTGCGCCCATTCATTCCAGGCATAAATCTGTAAATCGGTGCCACAAATAGCGGCTTTTTTGACTTTGATCAGCACATCATTGTGGCCATATTCTGGCTCAGCCACATCTTGTAACCACAAACCTCGCTCTTTTTTAGCTTTAACCAAAGCTTTCATGGATTTTCTCTGATGAATAATTAGGATAGGCAATTCTATAGCAGAATCCCACCCCAATACAAATACATTGGGGCGGGATCCCTTAAACAAGGCTTGTTCGTTATTGTGGATGAGTACTCTTCTGGCAACTTGGACATTGTTTGTGTGGCGCTGGGTAACTATTTCCTGCTGCCAACCCAACTTGTGCCAAACAAAATAGACCTAAGGTCACTGCAGCCACAATGGTTTTGAAATTCTTAGTCATGGTATTACCCTCACTCTCTATTCTAAAAAGATTCTAACACTCCCTAAGCAATTAAAAGTACTCAGGAGTGTATAAATCATAGACTGATTTTGACGGAATTACAAACCACTCGTTCGCAATCATTTGAATTATTTTAATTTAGCCCTGAACTGTATCGCACTTGCCCTTTTTTGGCTTTAAGCAAAGCTTTCAGGGATTTCTCTAATAGATAAATTCCATAGCAGAATCCCACCCCAATACAAATACATTGGGGCGGGATAAGTAAACTACAATCTAGCCCTTAGGAGGGTAGCACGAAGTACCCGAACATTGTTGTTTTTGTGTTGCTGGCCCTGTTGAAGTCATTGCCAATCCAACTTGGGTCAAACAAAATAAACCTAAAGTCACTGCAGCTACAATAGCTTTGAAATTCTTAGTCATGGTATTACCCTCACTCTCTAATTAGAAAACGATTCGAACACTCCCTAAGCACTTAAAAGCACCTAGGTATGTATAAATTATAGACATAAATTAAGCGTAATGCCAACCGATCGCCTAAACTCTTGAATTATTTGATTTAGGAATGGCCCACACGCACGAAAGCCGCTACCGCCTTATCGACCTGCTCGCTCGTATGCGCTGCCGATAATTGCAC
>CAMFJO010000232.1 GCA_945956945.1 uncultured Legionellales bacterium
GGCCGTTGCTAACCATTGTGAAGGATGCATCGGTTTTCATGTGCAAACCTTGGTGAAATTAGGCGTTAGCCGTGAAGCGCTGGTAGAGACATTGGGTATGGCGATTTATATGGGAGGCGGACCCTCGGTGATGTATGCGGCCGAAGCTTTACGTGCTTTTGCGGAGTTTTCACACTAGGAGTGGTTACTAAAATGCTGGCAAGGATCCATATCTATTTCATCAAACCCCTTACACTACTGAGTATGATATTCTTGCTCGCCGCATGTCATCGTAATAATACCCATTATTTAGGCTATGTAGAAGCTTATCTGATTTATGTTTCTCCTCCTGTTGCGGGCCAATTGTTTGATCTGGATGTTGCTAGAGGCGATGCTGTTGTCGTCAATCAGAAATTGTACCAATTGGATCCTGAACCGGAGCGTTCCTATTTAAATCAAGCCCAATATACTTTGGCAGCAGAACAAGAAACTTTACTCGATTTAGAAAATGGACAGCGTAGCACCATTTTAGCGGCCCTACAGGCCAATGTATTACAAGCACAAGCACAATTGGCTTTTTCTAAAATTACTCTGGAACGTAACCAACGTCTTTATGAAAAGAATGTAGTCAGTAAATCCGCTTTGGACAGTGCCCAGACGGATTATGACGCCCGTTTTCAAGAAGTAAAACAATTACAGGCGAATTTAGCGGAAGCAGAATTGGGGGCGCGTCAACACCTGATTCAAGCACAATCGCAAAAAGTCAGCGCCACAGAGTCTGCTATGAAAGCAGCTGCCTGGCAATTGTCGCAAAAAACGGGCATTGCCAGTGACAATGGCATTGTTTATGATACATTTTTTAGACCAGGTGAATTTATTACGGCAGGTCAAGCCGTACTGGCTATTCTAAGTCCCAAGGAAATGCGAGTTTTATTTTATGTTCCTGAACCGCACTACAGCCAAATTAAATTAGGACAAACCGTGTGGTTTAAAGTGGATGGTAAAAAGAAAGCGCACGCCCTTAAAGTGAGTTTCATTTCCAAAGATGCGGAATATACGCCGCCGGTTATTTACAGTGAAGAATCGAGATCCAAATTAGTTTATAGGGTAGAAGCCAAATTGCCCGAAGCCATCGCACTTAAGTTTCACCCCGGGAGTCCTGTTGAAGTGTATTTAGAAGATCCTACATGAAAAAACGCCATATTTGGCGCATCTTGCGCGCAAAACGCTGGCGAAAAATGCTCATTGACGCTGGTGTCAACTCCGCTTTTTCTCCATCATTTTGTGTGCGCAACCTGGATCCAAATCTGACGTTTTTACACATTGAGAAGGAAGGTTCAATTTTCTTATGAATAACCACAATGACTGGGCAATCGATGTTAAAGGATTGACTAAAAAATTTGGTCACACAACCGTCGTCAATGGCATTGATTTACGCGTCAAAAAAGGGGCTATTTTTGGGTTTTTAGGCCCAAATGGGAGTGGTAAAACCACTACCATTCGCATGTTGTGTGGTTTGTTAACCCCTGACGGCGGTAGCGGCCAATGCCTGGGTTTGGATGTGATCACGCAATCCCGTGAGATTAAAAAGCAAGTCGGTTATATGACACAAAAATTTAGTCTGTATGGCGATTTAACGATAGAAGAAAATCTGGATTTTGTGACCATGGTGTATGGCATGGATCGGCGCAAAGAACGTGTCGCAGAAGCCTTAAAGAGTTTGGGGCTATACGATCGACGCAAACAATTGGTAGACACTTTATCGGGCGGCTGGAAACAACGCGTTTCCTTATCCTGCGCCATTTTGCACGAGCCAAAATTATTATTACTTGATGAACCCACAGCCGGGGTAGATCCCAAAGCCCGCCGTGAATTTTGGGATCATGTGCATGATTTGGCGCTACAAGGGATCACCACTCTGGTTGCAACTCATTATATGGATGAAGCAGAACGTTGTACCGATCTGGCTTACATTGCTTATGGTGATATTTTAGCACGCGGCACCCCTCAGGAAGTGGTGCGCGATGCTAAACTATTTACCTGGGAAATAACGGGTGATGATATTCAAGGCCATATTCACGCTTTACGAGAATTACCAGAGTTGGATCAGGTGGGCAGTTTTGGCAGTACATTGCATATCAGTGGTTACGATCACGATACCATCGCTCCTATTTTGCAAGCCTATGTCAAACAGTATCAATTACAATTGCAAGAGATTTCTCCACGCTTAGAAGATGTTTTTATTGCTTTAATTAAAAATGAACCTAAAGAGGTGGCCAGTGAACAATAATGCACATTTTAGCGATTCTTTTTTACACCGTTTATGGGCCATGGTAAATAAAGAGTTCATTCATATGCGTCGTGATAAAGTAACAGTGAGTTTGATCTTATGGATCCCGGTCATACAACTGATCATATTTGGCTATGCCATTAACACCAATCCTAAACATTTACCAGTGGCTTTGGTGCTGGGCGACAACAGTCCTTATGTCCGTTCTTTTGTCACAGGCTTGCAAAATACCGATTATTTTCACATTGTATCGGTGGTGCAAAGTGAACCAGAAGCAAAAAGTTTATTACGTGAAAATAAAGTATTATTTGTCTTCTCCATTCCCCCTAATTTTACTCGTGATTTCTTGGGAGGCAGGGTACCGAGTATTTTAGTGGAGGCGGATGCCACCGATGGCGTTGCCATTGGACCGGCGCTACAGGCTTTAACCCAATTGTCTAAAACGGTGTTTGATCCTTTATTATTGGGTGGCAGACAGGTATTGAAATATAAGATGCCGAGTTTTCGGGTCATAAGTCACCCTATGTATAATCCAGAAAATATCACCAGTTATAGCATTATCCCAGGGTTGTTAGGCTGTCTCTTATACACATCTCCGAGCCCACGAGACGTAGAGGAATCT
>CAMFJO010000233.1 GCA_945956945.1 uncultured Legionellales bacterium
TATTTCTGAACAAGAATTGTCAACCTGTTTAGCCCAAACCGAAGACGCTGTTAGTCTGCACCAGAAAAAATGGCGTTTGCAAGTGATTGCCTTTTTTTGCGCTATCGCTTTATTGGGAAGTGTCGTGTTATTGCAAACAGGGACGATATTTCCGGGGGTATGGTTCAATCATAGCCATATCATTGTCGTTGCCTTTTTGCTGGTTTTGGCCGTGATCATGCTGACTTCCGTGTTTGTGGGGACACACCTTCATGGTGAACACCACGAAATGAAAGATCTCCAAGGTCATAATGAGCAAGTAAATTACGATATTGATGTCAACGATAAAGGCTTATCGGTATTAGCCAGATCCCATACATCGCAAGAAAAAATTGAATATTTTTGGGCGACTATTAAAAAAGTGTATTTATTCAATAATGCGGTGATGATTTTAGGTTATGCCAAGGCTAAAGAATCTTTACTGTTACCTTTTAATGAGCCTGCTTTACACCCAGCCATGCAAAATCTGGTGGAAGAAATGCGCATGCATCTGCCGCCGAGTATTTTTGTGGTCGGTGGAGAGAGCGGGGGGTAGACAGACCATTTTTAAGACAAAACGGCTGCTAAAATTGAAACTTGCCGGTTTATCTACAAAGTTTTGATCTAATAAAGGTTTTTTTGTATTTTAGATTGACTTTTGACATAAAATCAGCATATAATACTCTATGCTGTATAAAATCATGATTGAAAATTTCTTTTCTATCGCAGATTGCCAAGAACTTAGTTTCGAAGTTCCTGCAAATGCCCCGCCTTTGGCTTGCTTTAGGCCCACAGTTTCCAGAGAAAATACCCGTTTACCCGTAGTGATTGGATTTTTTGGCGCGAATGCTTCAGGCAAATCCACTATTTTACGGGCGATAAGTTCAGCGGTTATTTTTATGTGCCATAGTTTTGATTGGCAAAATCAAATTAATGTTTCTTTTCAACCGTATAGGCGGAAAGATTGGTGGGGATTGCCGACTAAGATTACTATTGAGTTTGATGCTCGGCTTAATCCAGAAGCTGCGTGGACGGTATTTCGTTATGAGCTACATATTGCGCATACAGCGGGTGATTATGGTAATAAAACTGTTAATTATGAAGCCTTATCCTATGCTCCTCAAGGTCGATTTAAATTTCTTTTCAAACGAGAAAATCAGGATATTCATTTTGGCCCAGAATTTGGTATCACTAATAAACACGATCCGAGGAAAGAAAGTGTACGCTCTGATGCCAGTGTTATTAGCACGTTGGCGAAATTAAACCATGCCTTGTCTTTGTACCTGAGTCAGATAATAGGGGGGAGATTACAGACCAATGTTATAGGGGTAAATACTGTCCGGCAAAATCTACACCAAGAAATGCTATCTAACTATGCTAACAATCAAGACTGCCTAGAACAGCTAAACCAGGAATTAGGGCGCCTTGACCTTGGGTTAGAAAAAATGGTAATAGAACCAACTAATCAAGGCAACCGGATTGCTAAATTACATCATGAAGGATTAGATAGTCCTATTCTGTTGCCAGAAGAATCTTCTGGCACGCAACGATTTATAGAAATCTTTCCCAGACTTCATTATGTGTTAGGAAACGGTGGTATAGCCATTATGGACGAAATTGATACGGATTTACATTCTGAACTCTTGCCTCAATTATTTAGTTGGTTTATTTCCTCGCAACGGAATCCTTATGGTGCTCAATTGTTATTTACGGCACATAATCCAACTTTATTAGATGAGCTGCAAAAGGAAGAAGTATTTTTTACTGAAAAACCCAGTGGGAATGCTACTTTAGCATATGGGGCTCGAGATATTAAGGGTTTAAGACGTGAACCTAGTTTAATGAAGAAATATCTAGCAGGAGAATTAGGTGCCCTACCTCATATTGGATAGAATATGGTAACTTTACGTAGACGAGCTTTTTATCCAGTTGAAGGCGAAGGAGAACAATCTTTTATTAAATGGCTACAAATACTTGCCGATCAAGCTCAGTTAAATATACATCTTGACAGTAAAGTATTAGGTGGCGGGGGGTATAAAACCATGTTGGAAGGCGCGCGATTCTATATAGAACGTAAAAATAGAAAGAAATCAGAAAGCTGTACCTTATTAATTGATGTCGATAGATCTAATCATGATGATGGTTGGTCGCTTGCTAAACTTATAACAGAAGCGGCCAAATATAATATTACTATTTGTGCGCAGAAGCCTAATCTGGAAGGTTTATTCGTGCGGTTATTTCAGAGCAAAGAAAACCTACAATTTAGCGGTAGTGGCGATGTAAAAAAAGAATTACGTAAATTGTGGCCTGATTACAAAAAGCCAGTTAATGCGAGTATTTTAAAACGAAAATTTACGTTAAGAGATCTATGGCGTGCTGCAAAGTTTGATCCTGAATTACACCGATTATTGTCGACAATAGGATTTATAAATAAGCCCTAAAAAATTAAGGCTTATACGATGCGCCATGCAAGGTATTCAATCCCTTCAATAACACCACCGCTTGATTGAGCTGATAGTCCTGTGTGGGATCGGCTACATTGCTCGTGGGAGGGGGTGTTACGGTTGTTGTATCGCCATCTCCACCACCATTGGCCAAATGTTTTGCCAGATCCGCTTCTTTAATGTCGAGCAGATTGTTATTATTGGCGGGCGAATTGGTGATTTCTAATTCGTTGACATCAATATCGGGCACAATCCCTTTGGCCTGAATGGAGCGACCATTGGGCGTGTAATATAAAGCAGTGGTAATTTTGACGCCATGTTTGTCATCCAGAGGCAATATGGTTTGCACCGATCCTTTACCAAAAGAAGTTTTACCCATGATAATGGCCCGTTTGTGATCCTGCAAAGCG
>CAMFJO010000234.1 GCA_945956945.1 uncultured Legionellales bacterium
GTGTTACGTGTATACATCGCATTTACGTTTGCACCGTTTTCTAGTAATAACGCCACTATAACCTCGCTCCCGCTCCTTACTGCATCCAACAATGCCCTTCCATCCTTCCAATATTTCGCATTGACGCCTGACTTGCTTTTTATTAATAATGTCACTATCGGCACGTTCGCGTTCTCTACCGCAACATCGAATGGCGTTTTACCTCTCCCCCCTTTTTCATCATATACGCCGGCATCGTTTTTTAGTAATAACGCCACTATAGCACCGTTACCGCTCTTTACTGCCAGATACAATGGAGTTTTACCTTCCCAATTTATTGCATTTACCTTTGCGCCACTTTCTATTAATAATGCCACTATAGCACCGTTACCGCTCTTTACTGCCATATGCAATGGAGTTTCAACCTTCCCGTTTTTTGCATTTACCTTTGCGCCACTTTCTATTAATAATGACGCTATAACCTCGTTACCGCTCTCTGCTGCCTTATGCAGAGGAGTTTCCTTCCAGCCATCTTTTGAATTGATGCTTGCTCCCAACGCTAATAACAAATTAAATAAGGAAAGAAAAACGTTTAATTGCGTCTGTAGTTCAATCATATCGACAAGAATTTCTTCGGGTAGCCACTGCAGGTAATTCCGAAATTGAAGAATCTCCATTCTCCAAAGAGACCGTATGTTTAATTCAAGCTCACGCTCTGTCTTAAATGGGATAGAAGCAAGCTTAATAAGAATATTAGAATCCTGTGGAAGCACTTTTTTAAAAAAGTCCTTATTTTTATCTAGATAGATAATTGCTTGATTAAATTCTTTCTTTTTAATATATTCTAACAATTGCCTTACTTCAACATTCATAAAAATACCTCGCCTATTAGGGCCTGTTGACATTTGGTTAATCGGCCCTATTAAAAATAAAATTTGTCTAAATGGAATAAACTGAAAAAGCCGACTGAATCGGTATATAGGCTTACCCCGCCCCTTATATTAATGGAAAAACCATAATTAGCCAATAAAAGCACCCGTAACGGACCGACCGGACTTTAACATTTCCTTAAGATTAATGGTTTATAATATATTGACTATTTAAATTAAATTGGGATTGAAATTCAGCTTCAACCCTAACAATAAAACGAAGGTAAAGTAAAATGTTTAGGTTTTTCAAAGACATTAGTATCCACGAGCTATTTTTGGCGCTGGCTTCGGATGAAGTAAGGCACCCACCACTTATTTTTCCAGAGCACTCTCAGTACGAAATTATAAAGGCTTACTTTAATACCACAATTGATAAAATCAAAAAAAACGCACAAAATGATTTGGGTGGTCTAGATGAAGATAAATTGGGTGCGGCTATAATGAAGATCACGTCTGTTATTCCGAGTCACGGCGTGGCACCAGAAAATTTAGATTTTCTAATCACTTTGGCTAACCTCTATAATGATAAAGTAAATTCGCTGGAAAAAGAAGCAGAACAGCAGGCAGCAGCTCAGCAATTTTTCAATTTTAATTCAGGTGAAAATGAATACGATCTTATAGAGGCGCGAGAAGCCTTGCAGCATCATGAAATAGGACGAGCCCTTGCTTGGGCTATGGCTGCCAGAATAAAAGAACGACTCAACAATGCGCCGCAAGCGCAAGAGGATGAAGCAAGACAATCTTCAAAGGGTTGCACTTTGCAGTAATAACCCGCTGCAGTACTGAGGACCCATAGGAGAGTTTCTATATCCCCTAACACGTCCCATCGCGTACGCAAGATTCATCGTCGCCTTTTTCAACCTGTAAAGTAACATGGTGAATATTAAAATCATCCAGGAGCTGATGATTGATGCGATCAAAATCCGCATCGCTTAAGCCCTCATTGGGCATCACCAAATGGGCTGTTAAAGCAACTTCTCGTGTACTCAAGCCCCAAATGTGCAGATCGTGTATGGCTTTAACACCAGGCAGTGCTTTTAAAAAGGCCCCTACTTTTTGCGGATCGATGTGCTTGGGAGCCGCGTCCAGCAATAATTTGAGTGACTGCGTTAACAGACCCCAGGTACCAATGACAATCGCCGCGACGATGACTAAGCCAATGATCGCATCCAATCGCACCCAACCCGTATAATAGACGATGATACCCGTTATAACCACACCCACAGACAACAAGGCATCGGCCGCTAGATGTAAAAAAGCCCCTTTGATATTCAAATCGTGCTTATTCTGTTTAAAAAACAATAAGGCCGTACCACCATTGATCACAATGCCGATGGCGGCGACGATAATCACAATCAATTCATTAATTTGGCCGGGATAAATTAATTTAATAACAGATTCATAGGCAATAATGGCGGAAGTGGCGACCAATAAAAAAGCATTGAACAAAGACGCTAAAACGCTACTACGTTTATAACCGTAGCTATAGCGATCTTTTGCGGGTTTGGTCATGAGCCAATTGGCTCCCCACGCCAGCAATAGCCCTAGAACATCCCCCAGATTATGGCCCGCATCCGCCAATAACCCCATAGAATGCGCGAAAATAGCATAACCGCCTTCAAGGAGGGTAAACAGCAGATTGGCAAAAACAGCGATGGCGAAGGATAAATTGATTTTACCATACACAGAAGCGCTGTGATCGTGGCTATGGCCATGGCCGTGAGAATGATTATGTCCCATCCTAAAATACCTATAATGATAAAATTACCCTCATTCTACACCGATTTTTGACACAAATACAGCCGGCCTATCACCGGCACACCCTGCTGTTCTCGTAATATCGCCTGAGAATCCGCAAGCAAATGCCAGCCGGTAGCCGCCAATAAATTAACGATGTACGTTCTACCGTGCTGATAACGACCTGTAGGCGACAGATGAAAGGTGTTGTCATCTTTATCACCCTG
>CAMFJO010000235.1 GCA_945956945.1 uncultured Legionellales bacterium
AGCTAATATTGAATAAAACCGCTTAAGATTGATGTAAAATATGTACAGATCGGCTTTAACCCATTTACACGATTGGCTCGAATCACAACCTCGTAAGCCTTTGGTTTTGCGTGGCGCACGCCAGGTTGGTAAAACCTGGTTAGCAAGGGAGTTGGCGAAAATAAGCGGTAAACAATTAATAGAACTCAATTTTGAGCGGTT
This sequence comes from uncultured Legionellales bacterium, assembly GCA_945956945.1. Lineage (GTDB taxonomy): Bacteria > Pseudomonadota > Gammaproteobacteria > UBA1113 > UBA1113 > VFKP01. Next base: position 202 of record CAMFJO010000235.1, read on the forward strand.
TCCCCAGTTAAAAACATTATTTAGCAGCAATGATCCAAGGCATATTTTAAATAACATCAGCGCCCAGCAAAATGTGGAAATTAAGCCTTCACAAAGTTTATTATTCTTGGATGAAATTCAAGCTGCACCCGAGGTTTTTGCGACTTTACGTTGGTTTGCCGAAGATATGCCAGAATTGGCGATTATTGCTGCCGGTTCTTTATTAGAATTTATGTTGAATCATCCTTCATTTAGCATGCCAGTTGGCCGTATCAGTTACTTCTATATAGAGCCTCTTTCTTTTGAAGAATTTTTATTGGCACAAGGATTGAAGCCTTCTTTAGAGTTCATACAAAAATATACTTGGGAGCAAGAAATTCCCTCTATGATACACCAACAATTAATGATGGAATTTAAAAAATATATTTTAATTGGAGGCTTGCCAGCCGCTGTTTCCACCTGGTCGCAAACACATAATATTATTCGCGTACAAAAACTACAACATGATTTATTAACAACCTATAGAGACGATTTTAATAAGTATTCAGGGAAGTTAGCGTTGACGCGTTTGGACGAAGTCTTAATGCAAACACCACGGTTATTAGGTCAAAAATTTAAATACAGCCATGTGAACGCCGATGTACAATCAGTAGCAGTTAAATCAGCTTTAACTCTGCTAACACAAGCAAGGCTTTGTTATCCTGTTTACCATTGTGCTGCAAATGGATTGCCACTTGGTGCTGAAATAGATATTAAAACATTTAAAGTAATATTATTGGATGTTGGTTTAATCTCTATTAGCTTAGGGTTAAATTTACAGCAAATTGATGTTATTCACGATCTTAACTTAATTAATAAAGGTGCTATTGCGGAGCAAGTCGTAGGACAGTTATTAAGGGCTATTGAAGCACCCTATATGCATCCGGATTTGTATTATTGGCAGCGTGATAAAAAAGGTGCTGCTGCTGAAGTCGATTATATCATGCAACATGAAAATAGAATTATACCCATAGAAGTAAAATCAGGGACGGCCGGCAGTTTAAAATCATTACATTTATTTATGCAACTTAAACAGTTGCCACAAGCGCTCAGAATTAATTCAGATGTAGCTAGTAGAGTACAAGTCAATACTCATTTAACTCCGGGCACCACTATAACCTATCAACTATGCTCTATACCTTTTTATTTATTGGGTCAAGCCCATAGATTGCTTCAATCTGCATAAATTTTTTTTTGAAACTTATTTCATATCTACATCAGCATAATTACCCGTTAATAGACGTACTTGTCCATGAATTTGCAGTACTTGCTTACCATCAAAACAAAAATAAGCGATTACTTCACCAACGATAGGCGAAAGTTGTGTATTTTCTCCTATTACCTCATAGCAGGCAAAAAGTTCATTCTTTTTTTCTAAAATATGTTTATAGTCAAAGCCCAAAACCTTAATCTGTTTTCTTTGTTCTATCACATGGGTCAAATATTGATCTTTATTTAATTTAACACCATTGATACATTGTGTATAATCTAGATGAAAATATTTTTCAATCGTCTTGATGATATCTGTATTAGGGACATAAACAGCAGCCCATATTTCTTTGAGTAGTTCTGCGTACATATTCAAGTTACCTAATGTGTCGGTAAAGTAAACCCATGATTGTGTTGTCCCTTAGGCCAACGCGAGGTAATGGTTTTGAGTCGAGTATAAAATTGTATGCCATCGGGGCCGTGTAAGCCTAAATCGCCAAAGGCAGAGCCTTTCCAACCGCCAAAACTATGGTAGCCTACGGGAACGGGAATAGGGACATTAATTCCGACCATGCCGATTTGGACACGAGAGGCAAAATCGTGCGCAATCTCTCCATTTTGGGTGAAAATAGCCGTACCATTGCCATAGGGATGCGCATTGACCCAAGAGAGCGCTGTTTCATAATCCGGTGCACGCATGAGGCATAACACTGGCCCGAAAATTTCTTCCTGATAAATACGCATGCTGGGCATCACCTTATCGAATAAACTGGCACCGATAAAAAAGCCTTGTTTAGGAAGGTGCGTCTGCCTGCCATCGACGATTAATTGCGCTCCTTCATTAACGCCAATATCGAGATAGTGTTTAATACGGGTTAAGGATTCTGCCGTATTGAGCGGTGCCAGCATGGTTTTGTCATCATCGCCTGCCCCTATGATCAATTCTTTGGTAGCGGGCATTAATCGTTGCACCAAAGCATCGGCGGTTTTATCGCCGATGGCAACGACAACTGAGATGGCCATGCAACGTTGTCCGCTAGAACCGTAATCGGCCCCGACAATGGCACTGGCAGCATCGTCTAAATCGGCATCATTCATGACAATACAATGGTTCTTGGCGCCGCCAAAGGCTTGTACGCGTTTATCGTGACGGCTGGCAGTTTGATAAATGTGCTGAGCGACAGGCGTAGAGCCGACGAAGCTGACCGCTTTTATTTTGGGATGGCTGATCAAGGCATCGACAACTTCTTTACCGCCGTGAATCACATTTAATATGCCGGCTGGCGCACCGGCTTCATAGAGTAAATCGGCTAATAACAAGGCGGTACTCGGATCTTTTTCTGAAGGCTTATGAATAAAAGTATTGCCGCAGATCAGCGCTAAAGGATACATCCACAAAGGGATCATGGCGGGGAAGTTAAAAGGCTGTCTCTTATACACAT
>CAMFJO010000236.1 GCA_945956945.1 uncultured Legionellales bacterium
ATTCAGCACTATAGGCCGCAATTGGATCTCGCTAAAGTGGCTACCGGAGAATATTGGTTAGGATTACACGCGCTGGACTTGGGCTTAATTGACGGTATTAGCACCAGCGATGATTATTTATTGGGCTTAAAAGACAGCCACGCCCTGTTTGAAATTAGCCATCAAAGACCTAAACCTTTGATGGAAAAAATCGTACAGGGTGCCCAAAATATGATTCAAGATAGCTTAATGACATTGCGCAAAAAAGATACTGAACCGCCTCTGTTGTAAAAAATAGCTAAAAATGCTATCTTATGCCTCTTTTTTTGTCATTGATGAGAGGATTTAACTATGGCCGAACACGCTCACACATTAAGAGCAACCATTGAAGCACTCACCGCCCCCGGCAAAGGTATTCTAGCCGCGGATGAAAGCCTAAAAACCATCCAAAAACGATTTGCACCTTACTCTATAGAATGCACGGATACAACGCGGCGCGATTATAGACAAATGCTATTTACCGCCACCGATTTAAGCAAGTATATCGCGGGCGTTATTCTCTACGAAGAAACTTTATTTCAAAAAACGGCACAAGGTATACCCCTGCCCACAGTCTTAAAACAACAGGGGATCCTTCCTGGTATCAAGGTAGATTTAGGTTTAATCGATCTTGCGCCTTTCGATGAAAAAATCACAGAGGGTTTAGATGGCTTGAGCAATCGCCTCATAAAATACAAAGAGGAAGGCGCTGCCTTTGCCAAATGGCGCGCAGTATTTAATATTGCCGCTCATAAACCGTCTTATGCGGCCATGGAAGCCAATGGTATGATGCTCGCGCGTTACGCAGCGATTTGTCAAAGCGTTGGGATTGTTCCTATTGTAGAACCTGAAATATTAATGGATGGCGCGCACGATCTACAAACCTCAGCCCTTGTCACTGAAAAAGTTCTCAACATTGTGTTCAGACAATTAAAAATTCAAGGCGTATGCTTGGAGCACATGATTTTAAAACCCAGTATGGTCATTCCAGGCGAAAAAGGCCCCGCCGCCTCAGTCAGCGATATTGCCAAAGAAACTTTGAAAGTATTGCTCCGTACGGTTCCTGCTGCGGTACCCGGTATTTATTTCTTATCCGGCGGACAAAGTGAATCTTTGGCCACTGCACATTTAAATGAAATGAATAAAGAAATGCCCGATGCACCCTGGGTCTTAAGTTTCTCTTATGGTCGCGCCTTACAACATTCAAGCCTGGAAACCTGGGCGGGTATTGCGGCCAATGTTCCTGCGGCACAGGCCGTATTGTTAAAACGCGCCCGTTTAAACAGCGAAGCCTGTTTAGGGCAATATAAGGCAGCTGAAGAGAACTAAGCCTTACAAACCCCGTAGCATTCCAATCTTGCGATTTCAAAAAACGCAGATTGGGATGCTAAAATAGATAGTCACTAACCGATTAAGCCCCGGTGGCACAGGGGATAGCGCGATCCCCTCCTAAGGGATAGGTCAGAGGTTCGAATCCTCTCCGGGGCACCACTTTTATGGTAAGTTAGAAGCCATTGTTCTACACTCCTTATATTTTTTCTGCGAATCATAAATTGACTGTATAACCCGTTGAAATAAATATTGTTATAGCTTATAATGAATACATTAGTTAATATATTTAATATTCATTGGAGGAAGCAATGAAAGCAAGCAAAAATACATCTGATAGCAAACATGATATTGTTCAAGTCAAAAATCCTAAAACAGAACGCTATGTAAAAATTGATCGCACTGTAGGCGTGATTGTTTCTCAGAAAAAAACCCCCGGCCCTTATAAAAATATTCCTGTGGCGAGAAAAACTAAGTGATTATTTATGATCCGCTCACTGGGGAAGCTATAACCAGTTCTATTAAGAGTCATCCACGGCATTGTTTTCTTATGACTCGTCTTGGTACACCAATACCCTCTGAAGTGCAAAAAATAAGAAAATCGATTCAAAAAGCATGTACTTTAAAAAATTTTACACTCATTGACGCTAATACTAAAATTACTGGGCGCGACTTTCTGCGGAAAATCTGGGATCTTATATCAGCCACCCCTCTCTCCATTGGCGTTTCTCATGAAGATATTCCCATCAAAACTCAAATGAATATTTACTATGAGATAGGTATTGCTCAAGCTCTAGGCAAAGCCACCATTATAGTCAAATCTCCCAAATCAGAAATTCCGAGTGACTTTGTTAGAACCGAATACATAATTTATGATAAAACTTTCCAAGAAAATTTCTTAAAATATCTTAATTCACTAGATGATCTGGCAGAACACTATGAAGAGATTGCTCATCAGTTAGAAAAAAATCCTGTTCTAGCAATTGATTACTTAAGAAGAGCCTTCTTAATAACGGGCGATAACACACTGAAAGAAAAAGCGCGTGAATTCGTAAGTGCGGCAGGTTTGGGTACTCGAGCTAAAAATAGTGTTGAACTTCTAGCAGCAAATTTTTAGTATCTAGGGAGAGAAACAGCAACTAATATGACGCTAAGTTGAACAATGTATTATGCCCTCAGATTTTGGATAGTATATTACGTAAAAATTAGGAACTATGATTATTAAGGGACTGGCTATGGAACAAAAACTCACACAAATTAGCGCCAATGAATTTAGAGCAGAATGCTTAGAACAGGTTAATACTACACAAGTCCCTATTATTGTTAACAAAAACCATGTACTTATCACAAAGTCAATTCCAAATAAGCTTGTTGATTATTTAATAAATAGCTCTCTAGTAACTATTATTACAGCTATTATTGTAATTTTATTTCTGCTATTCAACTGGTATTTAGCACCAGAGGTTATGGCCTGTCTCTTATACACATCTCCGAGCCCACGAGACGTAGAGGAATCTCG
>CAMFJO010000237.1 GCA_945956945.1 uncultured Legionellales bacterium
TCTACACTCGACTAGTCGTCGGCAGCGTCAGATGTGTATAAGAGACAGGATGCAGCCTTGCTTGCCAGTTCCGTGGATGGTTCTTCTGGACTCGCGTTCCCACCTTTGAATGAGGAATTCAAATCTCCTAGCCAGGAAAGAGTCAGCAGTGCTTTTACTGGAAAGTTAGGTTTGGATTATCGCCATACTTTTAGCAATGAATCCATGATTGCTATCGAAGGTGGTTACCAGGCAACGCGTTACTCTTATGCCTTCGACATCGTAGAAGCAGATGCAGTAATACCTGTAGTAAATCAATCAGGCACTGTAGTTGGCGCAACTCAGCAAATCCAAGATATTCATACTGATAATTTCTCCTTCATGGGTCCTTATCTGTCCCTTACTTACTACATCTAGTAGATGCTCTTGCCTTCCAAAGCCCCTGCCTCACAGGGGCTTTTTCTATCCCTAAAAAGCTGTAGGATCTATTGACATTTGGTTTGTCACCAGACCCTAGTCAACCCCCCCCATTTTTGCTAGAATAAGACATCATTTTGTCTCATTGGCAGATCCTCGCAGGACCCCATTTGAATGTTTTTTATCCAGCTTAAGGACTACTCTGGTGAAATTGGTGGGTTTTGTTGTTATTGTCCCATACCATTAAGAGAGGTTTATTCATGACAACTCCCGATAAAACATTGTTTGAAAAAGCGTTAGCAGCATTTAAGCGTTCTTATTCACCTTATTCTCAATTTCCTGTAGGCTGCGCTCTCAAAACCACAAGCGGAAATTACTACACCGGCTGTAATATAGAAAATGCGTCTTATTCACTGACTTTATGTGCCGAAGCAACTGCCATCAGCCAAATGGTAAACGAAGGTCTGCAAAAGATTGACGAGATCTTTGTCATCGGTCAAGGTGATGCTCTTTGTACACCGTGTGGTGCTTGCCGGCAACGTATTCGTGAATTTGCGACGGAGGATACCCTTATTCACATAGGCGATACCCATGGCCTAAGAGCCACTTTCACTTTAGGGGATTTATTACCCCATTCATTTGGACCACACAATCTGGAGCACTCCGCATGACTGAAGCCGCCTTAAAGGCCACAGCCTTTATACAACAACAAAAACCTAACTTTAAACCCAAATTAGGCTTAATTTTAGGCTCTGGATTAGGCGATATTGCCAAAAGCCTAAGTGATGCCACGGTATTACCGTACAGCGAAATTCCCGGATTTACACAAAGTACGGTGGCTGGCCACAACAGCGCACTGTCTTTAGGGGATCTCCATGGCATCCCCACAGTGTGTTTACAGGGGCGTATCCATTATTACGAAGGCTTCAATGGCGATGCCGTTAAAACCTACATTCGCACGCTAAAATTACTAGGCGTTGATATTTTATTCATCACCAATGCCGCAGGCTCTCTTCACCAGGACAATCCGCCGGGTAGTTTGATGATGATAACCGATCATATTAATTTTCAGGGTCATAACCCTTTGATCGGCCCTAATGATACTGATTTTGGCCCGCGTTTTTTTGGCATGGAGGATGCTTACGATCCTGAATTGCGCGGCATATTGGAATCCGTTTCTAAAGATTTGGATTTACATTTGGCTCAAGGGGTTTATGCTTCTGTATTAGGCCCCATGTTTGAAACGCCTGCTGAAATTCGGGCTTTTCGCTTATTGGGTGCGGATGCCGTGGGCATGTCTACCGTGCCTGAAGTGATTGTTGCACGTCATTGTGGTTTACGTGTGATCACCGTATCCGCTATTACCAATTTAGCAGCAGGAATGAGTAAAGAAACCTTAACCCACGAAGGGACTTTGCACCATGGGGAAAAAATCGCCCATGATATGCAAAGACTTATCTTTGGGTTTATTGAGGCAATACGATGACACACACTCTGCAGGAAGCAAACGCTCTTATAGAAACCGCTCGTCTTGCGCCTATAGAACCTCATTTAGTCGCTCTTTTACGCAGCTTAATCGATTTAACTTATCTGGGGGAAGACGACGATCATGCCATCGATGCTCTCTGCACTAAGGCCAAAGGCGTGGCTGCGGTTTGTGTGTATCCCTACGCTATTTCCCGCGTTAAAAAAAACTTGAGTGATAATGCTATTAAAATCGCTACCGTGGCTAATTTCCCTGAAGCTAAGGATGATTTAGGCACTGTCTTAAACCAAATTGATCAGGCGATAGACGATGGTGCGGAAGAAATCGATGTGGTATTACCTTACCATCATTTTTTAGAAGGCAATTTTCACCAGGTGAACGGTTTTCTAGCAGCAGTACGTCAACAATGCTCCCGGCAAATCTTAAAAATCATTATTGAATCCGGGGCTTTATTGAAACCGCCTCTTATTCGTTTAGCCGGACAAATGGTTATCGACAATGGCGCTGATTTTATCAAAACATCCACAGGTAAAATTGAGGTAGGTGCTACTTTAGAAACGGCCTATACCTTATTAACCTTGATTGAGCAAAATCAGAATCCCTTAATAGGGTTAAAATTGTCTGGCGGCATACGTACCGTTCCTGAAGCACATGCTTATTTGTATTTGGCGCGCGAAATGATGGGCGATGCATGGCTAAAGCCCAAAACATTGCGTATCGGCGCTAGTCAGTTGATTGATGCCTTGTGATGCTCCACTACCAATCCCACTTCGGCACTGCCAGCAATCGCATGGGGCTTTATCAAGGTTAAACGTACCCGCTCACAAGGATAATGATTCAAGATATGACTGCAAATACGATCGGCTAAAGATTCTATTAAATTACAATGCAAGGAATTCAGTAGTAATTTTAAATCTTCCACCAGTGCACTGTAATCCCAAGCGTCTTTTAAATCATCGCTCAAGGCTGCTTTATGGCTGTC
>CAMFJO010000238.1 GCA_945956945.1 uncultured Legionellales bacterium
CTTCTGAAGGGGTAAAAGGTTTTGTGATAATGGTATTATTAGCATAATCAATTGCCTCTTGAAGCGTTTCAATATTATCTCGAGAACTGTTTTCATAGAATAATGAAAAATACAGAAAGTTATTTAAAAGGGGTACATTTTCTTTGAGTAAAATAATTAATTCGTCTCTCGATTCTTTATCCATACCCTTTAATAATAGAAGAAAAAACCGGTAAAGAGGAAGATGCGTATTACCTATACTTTGAGAACCATCCCCATGAATTTCGTCAAAGAAGTTTCTTTCATAAGTGAGTTCTATCTCACACATTTCAGGATCTTTTGTACTAAAACGTCGAAACGAGTATGTGTCAGAAATATAGTCTTCATATTTTGTAAAATTCGCCTTAAATTTCTCGATAGGGATTTCTATAAAAATGCTTCGTCCCGGTTCTATAGTGATAATGGTGCGCCCATTATGCGCTATTTCCCTAGTCTTTGTTTTCTCGGATACCCTTAAGGTCCACAAAGAGGGCGATCTGGGTCTTGGGGCTTCTACAGGGGCAATACCTCTATCCTTTTGGGGAGGGTTATTGCAGTGGTTTTGGATATGGATTATTTTATCCATAGCCGTTGGTTCACTGGCCATTAAAGTACCTTCGCTTTTAAAATATTTTTAAGCACAAATTATACAACAAAAGGCAGTTTGTGTCAATTTTTGAACAATTATTAAGTCAATCATTGTCCATACTTTGCCCGAAACGGCTAGAATCTGTTGCTATTTCTCTGTAAGCTTTTGATTAATAAGGTAATTACTAAATTACCCTTGTACCTACAGTAAAAACGGGTTGACAAGGGATGGTAGGACAAGCCACAGAGGATCTTTTTCTGGAGAAAGAATGCGCGTCAAGGCTGATTTTGGTATAGATTTATAGAAGATTCATTTGATTCGCTTCATCAACACAAAGCCTACCCCCATAAACAGCACCAAGGGAATCAATGCCGCAAATATGGGCGGGATTTGATACAATAAACAGAAAGGCCCTATAAACTGATTCAAGATATAGAAACAGAATCCCAAAGCAATCCCCGCAACCAAACGCAATCCCATCGTCGCACTGCGCAAAGGACCAAAGATAAAGGGGATCGCTAAAAACATCATCACGCAAGCGGTTAAAGGCGCAAAAATTCTTTGCCAGAAATTCAATGAATAATCTGCTGAGCGCAATGCGTTTTGTTTTTGGTACTGGATCACGGTATTTAAGCGTACTAAATTCATTTCGTTTGGTTCGATCGCGGCTATTCGCAAAATCATCGGATCCAGTCGCAAAGACCACCACTCAGCTGCCGTTGTATCGGAACTCGTTTTATTGGCTGTAATGTGGGTGGTTCGTACCGCCTCAACTTGCCAGCCATTCCCTTGGTGTTTGCCTTTGGCGGCATAACTGACTGTGGTTAAATGATGGGCTTTATCAAATTGGTAACGTGTCAACCCTTCTACAGTCCCATCCCGATTAACGGCATCAAAATGAAAAAAGCTATTGGCTTCTCGTACCCACACGCCATACTGCGTCGACACCGCTTGACCATGACTCCGAGCAGTAGCGCGCATAATCTCGGCTTGATGGGTTAATTTCGGTGCTAAAGTTTCATAAAAAATACAAATGATCAACACAAAGATCAAGATACAATTTAAAATAATCCGCACAATTTGTGCCAAAGTCATTCCAGAGCTGCGCATCACTACCAACTCACTGTGACTTGCCAAATTACCCAGTCCCATCAAGGCACCTAGAAGACCGGCCATCGGAAACATCGTATACAAATCATTGGGCATGGTCATGACCACATAAGCCATCGCACTCCATACCGTGTAATTGCCATCGCCTATGTCGTTAAATTCTGTCATCAAGCGTATGAAAAAATCCATCCCCAGGAATATCAATAAGACAATCAAAGTCGTGGTGCTAATGACCTTAAAGAGATACCGCGATAAAATACTCATACTAGTAACTACACGCCCCCTTTTCAAAAAAAGCCCATATTGGGCGCATCTTGCATCCCAATCTGGGCTTTACCGTACTCGTAGATGGGTGAGTAATTATTCATACTGTTTTATTCCAGAATTGTAGTCTTTGCCAATATTGACGCCAATGGTATTTATCCACATACAACGATAAAGCAACGGCTAACAAAACAAAATGCAAAAACCATAAACCGATATAAGATGAAATAACCCCATCTTCTAACCACCCTCTAGCTACAAATTGCATATTCGCATACACCGTATACAATAAAACCGCTGGGATCAATTTACGGTATCGTCCCAAGCGAGGATTAACCCGGCTTAATGGCACGGCCAACAGTACCAGAATGGGCACCGACAAAGGCATAGAAATACGCCATTGTAATTCTGCCATCGCTTTCTTATTATTCAATGCTTGCGACCACAAATCGCCAAAACTCAAACTGCTATAGTTTACTTTGGTTTTGATATTTTCGACATCAGGGATCCGTGCGCCATATTTTTTAAAATGAATCACTCTAAAATCCCGTTGCCCTGGAATACCACTGTATTCTATGCCATTTTCCGCAACCACAAAAGAACCCTCTAAAGCTTTACTTTCTACCTGATAGGCTTTGTCTGCGGACAATATACGCCACGATGGCTCTTTAACTGTCGTATCTTGGCCATCTATTTTCTTGTGAACTGCAACCAACTCTCTTCTAGCAATAAAAATGTTTTGCGCTTGTTGGCTATTGTGATCAACCCCTTCTACGTAAATGATTTGATCGTTAAAACTTTTAAACCGGCCAGGAACCAAGGTATTGATAATAATCGTAGCAGGATTCGTTGCAATAATTTTA
>CAMFJO010000239.1 GCA_945956945.1 uncultured Legionellales bacterium
CACGGTGCGCTGCAGCGTTTAATTTGATATTGCAAACAAGGCCTTTTACGATTTTTGAAAAAAATATCACTGCATTGCCGGATCCCAAATAATTTTTGCAGAAATTGTAGGGCCTCACGCGCTGCATCCACACTCGGATAAGGGCCAAAATAACGCCCTTCTATTTTCTTCTTGGATCGAACCAAACTTAGGCGTGGAAATACGGTTTTCTCCTCTAAAACAATATAAGGATAACTTTTATCATCACGCAATAAAACATTGTAACGTGGTTTATGACGTTTTATCAGGGTATTTTCTAAAATAAAGGCTTCGCTCTCTGTGCGGGTTACCGTCACTTCAATACGTTGCACCTGACTCATCAGCAATGCGGTTTTACGAGCGAGGTTTTTTTTGTGAAAATAACTTTGTAAACGTTTCTGCAGATTAGCGGCTTTACCCACATACAATATTTCCTGGCTGTCGCTTAACATGCGATAAACGCCAGGCTGTGTTGTCATTGAGGTAAGAAAGGCGTTTCTATTGTCTTCGGAATTGACCCAAGTGGCTGTGTCATTCTTCATTTAATTAATTTGAATATTATCAATGATACCATATCGTATTGCGAGTAAGGCGAGATCAACATCTGAACCGATATTTAATTTCTCATAAATGCGGTAACGATATGCACAAATGGTTTTAGGATCGACATACATTTGCGCAGCAATGTATTTAGGTTTTTTACCAGAAATGAGCATTAACATAACTTGTAATTCTTTATCGGTTAAGGCGTTAAAAGGCGAACTATTTTCGCCCTCTGCTAAGCGTGCATCAATTCGTTCCTGAATCTCAGAGCTCACATATTTCTCGCCTGCTGCAACCGCGCGCACGGCGACTAACATTTCATCATCACTGGCTGTTTTACTTAAAAAGCCACTGGCACCTACTTGCATTAACATGGAAGGAAAGGGTTCAGCATCGCAGGCTGTCACCACCAATATTCGGCTTTCAGGCGTAGAACGCGCCAATTTCCGTGTTGCTTCCATACCACCAATACCGGGCATACGAAGATCCATTAAAATCACATTCGGAGGGTTTTCTTTCACAAAGTCGATCGCAGCTTCACCAGTACCTACTTCGCCAATCACTTCAATATCATCGGCACTGTCTAATAAACTCTTAAAACCATATCGAATTAACTGGTGATCGTCTACAATTAATACTTTTATCATTATACGCACCCTCGTTCCATTAGGAATTATCGCTATGGTGGAGAGGCAGGGATTCGAACCCTGGGAGGGGGGGTACCCCTCAACGGTTTTCAAGACCGCCGCCTTCAACCACTCAGCCACCTCTCCACAACCGGATCGCCATAGAATACCCTAAATTGACCTAATAGTCAAAGAAAGCAACAGGTTAAAGAGCGTATTGTGTTTATTTAATACTCTGACACAGATACTTAGTGGCCGATAAATTAAAAATATCACCTAATCTTTTTGAATCATTTTTAAATGTGGACTTGGTCAGTATGGTATCTACTCCCGGGGGGCCGTCATTGCGAAGCGCGAACGAAGTGCCTTTGGTATATAGAAATAGCAGCAAGCTCTACACCCCTGTTTTTTTGATGAGAGCTTGTCAGTAAGAGTGCTCTATTTTGCTTCTTCCGCTAATGCCGCCTTTATGGAAGGTCTTTGTTGCATCTCATCCATAAAGCGTTGCAGATGAGGGAATTCTTTTAAAGACAAAGGTGTTGCAACGAACCAACGTGTCACCACAAATAAATAAACATCTGCGCTGGTAAATGCATTTCCAGAGATATAGCGATGATGCGCTAATTGCTCATTCACCACAGCGAACTTGCCGCGCAAAATAGTGGTAAAAATACCTGCCTTTGCTTCTTCCGGCACATTCGGTGCAAAAAATGGCACAAAGGATTTATGCAAATCAGTGGCAATAAAACTTAGCCATTCGATGACATGATAACGCGCCATCGTATGGGCTGCTGGAATGAGTTTATGGTCGGGGTATTTTTCCGCAAAATAAAATTGTATGGCCATATTTTCGGTTAGCATTTGCCCATCATCCAGGATCAATGCGGGTACACTGCCTTTGGGATTAATGGCTTTATAATCTGCACCTGAAGCCGTCTTTTTAGTTTTTAAATCCACCGCTTCATAGTCACACGCTAAATTTAATTCATGCATCAAAATGCGCACAGTTAATGAGCAGGCGTCCTTGTAAAAATACAATTTCATGATAACTCCTAATTGGTCGGTTAAAAATAGCGTTTTGAATTGGCCTTACTATAACAGTTTAATCTTTTTGGGTCCACTCCAGGGACTGTTGACACTTGGTTTGTCGTTTAAAGTTGTCTGAGCGCAAACCCCATGTTAGGATCTTGGCAATACTACTCAGGGAGAAGATCATGCTACCACACCACATGAATGGCGCGCGGGTTGAAAGCCACAGTAAAGAACACGGCGCTGTGTACAATCCAGCGAATGGTGAGATTATCCATCAAGTCCCTTTTGCCACTACTGATGAAATTGAACGTGCTATAGAGGCCGCTGAAAAAGCTTACCATCATTGGAGCCTCAGTTCATTGGCCGAACGCGCGCGCTTGATGTTTGCTTTTAAATATTTATTGGAAAAAAATATTGACGCTTTGGCAGAAGTTGTTAGTTTAGAACATGGTAAAACGCATGCCGATGCCAAGGCGTCTATACAACGTGGTATCGAAGTGGTTGAATTTGCCTGTGGCGCACCACAGTTATTAAAATCCACGTATTCAGAACGTGTGGGCCGCGGTGTAGATTGTTATGGATTACACCAGAGTCTGGGTATTTGTGTGGGTATTACCCCTGTCTC
>CAMFJO010000240.1 GCA_945956945.1 uncultured Legionellales bacterium
GAACTCAATATGGCCCGCGTGACTGTAGAAGACTGTTTAAAATACACTGATAACCGCTTCAGTTTAGTGTTATTGGCTGCAAGACGTGCTAGACAATTGTCCATGACAGCAATGCAGCCCTTGGTGGAAGCTGAAAATGACAAAAACACGGTCATCGCTTTACGGGAAGTGGCCACGGGACAAGTCAATTTTGATAAATTGAGTGAGTGGGATAAACAATACCAACCAGTCCCTATGGTTCAGCAAGCGGCGCATTATCATCAGTCTGCTATGGATGACGACGCACTCTAAAAATCGGGTCATTTAGGACAGTGGAATGAAGGATAAAATGGCTGAAGATTATTTTGCCCCCTTAGCTAAAATTTTATCCATGCATTATCCTGCTGCTGCCGTTGAACCGATACGTAAAGCCTATCTTCTTGCCCATAAGGCGCATACGGGGCAATGCCGATACAGTGGCGAGCCTTACATTACCCACCCTGTTGCCGTTGCCGGTATTCTCGCTGAAATGCATTTGGATCCGCCTAGTTTGCAAGCAGCTTTATTGCACGATGTCATTGAAGATACCCCAATCGATAAAAAAACCATAGAACAAGAGTTTGGCCGCGATGTGGCTGAATTAGTCGATGGTGTTAGTAAGTTGACGCAAATCAAATTTGAAAACAAGGCACAAGCGCAAGCAGAAAATTTTCGCAAAATGGTATTGGCGATGGCTAAAGATATTCGGGTCGTGATCATCAAATTAGCCGATAGATTACACAATATGCGCACGCTCAGCGTGTTACCGGAACATAAACGTGGGCGTATCGCGCGGGAAACGCTGGAAATTTATGCGCCTATTGCCAATCGTCTGGGCATGCACAGCTTTAGAATAGAATTTGAAGAATTGGGTTTTGCTGCGCTTTATCCTTTGCGTTATAAAGTTTTAAAACAATCCGTCGCCAAAGCGCGCGGCAATCGCAAAGAAATTTTGGCAGAGATTGAAACCACCGTGCAACAAGCTTTACGCAATACGGGTGTTGCCACGATTAAAATATTAGGTAGAGAAAAACATTTATACAGCATTTATAAGAAAATGGCCAATAAGCATATTTCTTTTTCGGAAATCATGGATGTGTATGCTTTTCGGATTATTGTGAGTTCCATAGACAGTTGTTACCGGGTTTTAGGCGCGATGCACACCTCTTTTAAACCGGTCCCAGAACGTTTTAAAGATTATATTGCGATCCCTAAGGCGAATGGTTACCAATCTTTGCATACGGTGTTGTTTGGGCCTTATGGTGTCCCCATCGAAATTCAAATTCGCACTGAAGAAATGGATGCAATGGCGGAAAGTGGTATTGCTGCCCATTGGCTCTATAAAAGTGTGGTGAAGGGTAAAGATCGCGCGCATTTACGTGCCCAAGCCTGGTTGCAAGGTTTGGTGGACATGCAAAAAGGAGGCGATAGCTCCTTAGAGTTTATTGAAAATGTGAAGATCGATTTATTCCCAGATGAAGTGTATGTATTCACCCCTAAGGGCAATATCCTAGAATTACCACGGGGCGCGTGTCCAGTCGATTTTGCTTATGCGATTCATACCGATATTGGCAATGCCTGTGTGGCCGTTAAAATTAACCGTCGTCTAGCGCCTTTAAGCAGTCAATTAGTCAGCGGGCAAACCGTAGAAATTGTGACGGCGCCGGGGGCAAGACCCAACCCAGCCTGGTTAAATTTTGTGGTGACCGCAAAAGCACGCACTGAAATAAGGCAAGCCGTCAAAAAACAAAAATTTGGCGAGTCCATCGAATTAGGGCGACGATTGCTAGAGCGGGCTTTGTCGACTTTATCCTTGCGTTTGGAAGATATATCACCTGAAAACGTACAACATGTATTGAATGAATCCCATTTTAACACTTTAGATGAATTATTAGAGTCCATGGGCTTAGGATCGCAAATTCCTTTAGCCGTGGCACGACGTTTGGCTTTTGTGGTGAAAGAAGAGGAAGAAGAAGAGGAACGTGAAAAGCAAAAAGCAACCCAAATCTTATCCAAACAACCTTTATTGATTAAAGGCAGTGAAGGATTGGTGGTGACTTTTGCGGCTTGTTGTAAACCGATCCCCGGTGACGTGATTGTGGGTATTTTATCTGCAGGTAGGGGTATGGTAGTACATCGGGAACAATGCCAAGAAGTCGTGCATTTACACGGTACACCAACTTGTATTTATCTGAGTTGGCACGAAGGAATGCTGGGAGATTTTCCAGTGGAAATTCTGATCGATGCCCACAATCGGCGTGGTGTTTTAGCTGAATTGGCTTCAACCATTTCACGATCAGAAGCCAATATTGAAGATGTTCGTGTGCGCGATAAAGATGGTCGGTACAGTGAAGTACGAATTATTATTACTGTACGTGATAGACAACATTTGGCGCAAGTATTAAGACGCATTCGGGCTTTGGAGTCCACTATACGGGTCTTGAGGATCTAAAATAAATTTTAGCTTCTTGTTCGCGGGGGTCCTGTCACCGTGATGACCCCGTCGTGCTCGTGCAGGCTTAGCGCCGGGGCCCCCATCACGTGCCACCCCGCTGCACGAATCGAGTTTTATTTTGAGATATTCATCATCTAATTTTGGCATTTCTAAGCGTGATTAATGTATACCGAACACATTTGAAAATGCAAAATTAAAGAGAAGAACTGGATGAGAGGCCTCAAGAGGCTGGTTGTCTCTAGGTGTCAAACCGTGAGCCGCATGGATGCGGCGTCCGAGCCTACAGGGAAGTATTTACGGCGTGTTTGACACCAGAGCGACCAGCCCTTGAGGCTAAACTTAAAGTGCTCTGGT
>CAMFJO010000241.1 GCA_945956945.1 uncultured Legionellales bacterium
CAAAAACACAATGGTGACATCGTTAAAATTTTTTATTCTTCCAAAAAAAATTCTTTAATATCCTTACCTCATGCCTTACGTTTTAGTCGCAGTGCCCAAGGCTTAAAAGCAGTGGGTATTTTAGCCCCACACATTAAAGCCTTAGCTTATTATCCCGCCAAGAAAGCCTATATACTCACCTATACGGAGATCCCCGGACAAGACTTTAGAGCCTTAACTTCTCCGACGCATCCCTTATTATTAGAAAAATTACCCCTCTTTTTGGCAACACTGCATCAAAAAGGCGTTTTTTACAGGGGCATTCATTTAGGCAATATTCTGCTAACACCCCATCAAGAAATGGCATTAATTGATATCACCAATGTTCGCATTCGCAATAAACCACTGTCTTTGAAACAACGGGCGAAAAATCTCGCTCATTTTGTGTATTATTGGCGAGATACCGTGGTATTTAGAACTTATAGACGCACACATTTCTTAGAACAATATGCCTTAGCGGCAAAATTGAATAAGGAAGAACTGCGACAATTACGCCACTTGATCGCTGCCAGATTGAAAGCTACCAAAGAAAAACGCACGCAGAATGTATTGTCTGTACGCAACGCACTTCAAGGTGCTGGAAATGCTTCTTCCAAACACGCATAAACAATCTAGGTATCGACTGCCATTAGCGCAGTTTGATAAGTAAAAGCTTCTGCCAAATGTGCTTCTTCTATTGCTTCACAAGCCGCCAAATCAGCTATGGTACGTGCCAATTTTAACACCCGGTGATAACTGCGTGCGGATAAACGTCGCTCTTCTACAATTTGGACCACATAGTGTTGCAGCACTTCAGTCAATTGACAATATTGAGCCAAATCATGGTGCCTTAAATGGGCATTAGATTGCTGCTGCCTGTGATATTGTCTCGTGCGTGCGGTTATCACGCGGGCTTGTACTGTTTGACTATTTTCTACGATCTCCGTGTTATTCAGCAAAATCTGTGGCGGCAATTGCGCCACCGTAATGCGCATATCTATTCTATCTAAAAAAGGCCCGGATAAACGGTGATGGTAACGCTGAATTTGTTCGACACTACAATGGCATTGCCCCAATGGATTGCCATAATGCCCACAAGGACAAGGATTCATGGCTGCAATGAGTTGAAATCGCGCCGGAAATTCTGCTTGTTGCGCTGCTCGAGAAATCACAACAACACCAGATTCTAAGGGCTCACGCAATGATTCTAAAACACAACGCTGAAATTCCGGCAACTCATCTAAAAATAATACCCCTTGATGCGCTAAAGAGATTTCACCGGGCTTAGGAGGAGAACCACCGCCCACCAGGGCTACACTTGAAGCTGTATGGTGCGGCGCTCTAAACGGTCTGCAAAACCACGGTTGTTTGTTGAGAACCGTATGGCCTTGCAAGCTGTATATCGCGGCGACTTCCAGTGTTTCTTCTTCGCTCATCGGCGGTAAAATCCCTGATAACCTATGTGCTAACATCGTTTTTCCTGTTCCCGGTGGACCCACCATTAATAAACTATGTTCCCCCGCTGCCGCTATTTCTAAAGCACGTCTGGCCTGAGATTGTCCTTTTACATCATTCAGATCAAAATCAGCTTGTTTTGGTCCAACAAGCGCGCTTGAGATCACTTCGGGTAAAAGCATTCCTTCTTTAGAAAAATGCGCACAGACCTCTAGCAAATGTTTAGCCGCATAAGCTTTCAGGTGACGCACACAACCGACATTCAGCGCATTGTCCACCGGTAAAATTAAAGTTCTACCCGCTTTTTGACTTTGTATGGCAAAAGGAACCAGGCCCCCTGCCGCTCGCACGGCGCCAGACAAAGCCAATTCCCCAGCAAATTCGTACTGATCGTAGTCGTGCTTTTTTAATTGCTGAGATGCAATCAATATGCTCAATGCAATTGCCAGATCGTAACGTCCCCCTTCCTTGGGCATATCCGCTGGTGCCAAGTTGACCGTAATACGACGCGCCGGAAATTCGAATTGACTATTAATAATGGCGCTGCGTACACGTTCCCTGCTTTCTTTCACGGCAGCTTCCGGTAATCCAACAATATGAAATCGCGGTAAACCGCCCGTAATGTGTGTTTCAACGGTCACTAAAGGCGCTTGCACACCTATTTGTGCACGTGAAAATAAAATGGCTAAGCTCATGGGTCCCCCTTATTTGTTATGGGGGGATTATTGCTACGCTTTCGCTAAAGCTTGCAATGATGGCTCAGAAATAAATAGTATTGTGAGATTATCTCATACTGTTCATAAGAATATATTTTTATTCACCTTTTTTCTTATGCTTTTTTGCTTCTAGTTCTGCAACCTGCTCAATTAAATCTTCTAATTTTAAACGGGTTTTACTCAATACTTTCACCTGTACATCGAATTCTTCTCGTGTGACTAAATCCAGTTTAGAAAAAGCGGCTTGTAAAATACTATGGAAATTCTTTTGTAAGTCTTTTTTCATACCATGCACGCTATCCGGCAAAACATCGCTTAACTTTTTAGCGATATCCTCAAAAAATTTGGAATCCAACATCATAACTCCCAGATTATAGACCTTGTCCTACAGTATACGCTATTATAGCACAAGGTTTTTATATTCAACAGGAAAACACCATGAAACTTATTACTGCTATCATCAAGCCTTTTAAGCTGGATGAAGTACGCGAAGCGCTCGACGCCCTGGATCTGCCTGGCATGACAGTGACTGAAGTCAAAGGCTTTGGCCGTCAAAAAGGCCATAATGAATTGTACCGCGGCGCCGAATATGTGGTCGACTTCTTGCCTAAAATAAA
>CAMFJO010000242.1 GCA_945956945.1 uncultured Legionellales bacterium
CCATTTTGGAGGGTCTGCATTATTTTAATTTCTTGTCGGTTAATTTTCACCACAATCCCTGATAGTTCTCCCATCCGCATACCGGTTGTTACTCTAAAAACACTTTTATCTTTTGTCGCTATCAGCGCCCACATTTCACCCTTTTTTTCTATTGTTCCCACCATTTTCAAGGTGCTTAAAGCATAAGCGGTCAAGGGATCCTGCGGATGCTGTATTTTCAAGAATATTGTTTCGAATGGATTTGAGTTTAAGGGTATTTTAGCGGGTTCCTGTATCGCTCCCGATAGACTTGGCAACTGAATCGGTTTTTCTCCGCTTATTTCTTCGCCACTGTATCGATAAACGCTTAGCGTTAATTTCATAGTGAGATAAATTTCATCGGGCTTGGCGACAATGGACAAATCTTTAATCGTCACTATTTTCTTTAAAGCGAGTAATTGGTTTAAAAACACCATTACCTGTGCATAATCGTCACTAAGCGATAATTGAATCGGTGTTGCTATTACCACACCTTGCTTTTCTTCGGGCAGAGGCTTCAAATAGCCAACTTCCAGCCCATTATTTTCGGCCAATTGCGTGATGCTTTCAATTAAATTGGGTAACTCTTCAGCAGCAGTCAATTGTAAGCGCATTCTATTTTCTATCGTCTGTAAGGACTTTAATTCATCCTGATGCGTTTTTAATTTAGAAATGACCTCTTTGTCTGCCCGATGTTTTTTCTCCAAATCTATCTGCTGATTTTTTAAAGCATTTAACTGCGCGAAACGCGGCTTCATCAGAAGAAAATAGGCCAATGACAATACCAATAGAAATATTCCCCATAATACCATCAGGCGCACCCGAGCAGATTGCGCCATCAAACTATCGATGGTCAATTCATTGTGCCTCATTAAAATCTTCCCCCGCCATGTTTTCTCGAAAGACAATGTCAAAACGATGTGCTGTATTGTCTTCTGTGTTTAACTGCACTAAACGTGGCGATGACAATAGTGGGATCTTGGCGAGATCCTGCATAAACAGAGAAACGCGCAATGGCGATTCGGTCACTCCCTCCAAGCGCCATTCTTGATCTTTTTTATGAATGCCGCTTAAAGCCAATCCAGAAGGTATTTGCGAAAGAACCGGCGACAATACAGACACGACTTCAAAATGTTTTTCTTGTAAAGACCTTAATGTCATAATTTTCACCGCAAGCACATTTTTTTGTTTTTGTATCATTTTCACTTGTAAAACTTCGTCCGACAATACATTGATTTTAGAATGCAGCGCGTTGTTCGTTCTAACCGCATGCCTTATTTTCATTTGCAATACCGTGCAAACTGTCACTACGATAAAAAGCGCCAACATCAGGATCACGCCTAAGAATAGCAGCCACTCTTTTTTTATATTGTCACGCAATGTTTCGCGCCAAGGCAATAGATTAATTTCGGTCATCATACTGCCTCAATGCTAAACCACAGGCAATGGCAAAAGACGAAGTATCATGCGGTATAGGTGACGGTAAATGCATATATTGAAAAGGTGTCATCAGGACACATGGGATAGAAAAATCTTCCCTAACCCGCTCATACAAATCTTTGAGATAATCTTCTACGCCAGTAAAAAATATCTTATCGATAGGATGAGGGTGACCTGATGAAATAAAAAATTGTATGAATCGACGCAATAAAGGTATGAAAGAATCTATTTCTATACCAGCTAAGCTCACGCAGGGCTCTTCGCGACTGTAAATAGCATAACCATCATGTACCACACTAAAAGTAATCATGGCCCTACTTAACTCTACGACAGCAATGGTCTTTCCCATCGGTTGCATGCTATTCAAGTAATTAAGCATCCTCTCCAGCACAAAACTGTGTACCTCCACACAAGTTACCTTTAATCCGACTTCCTGTAATACTTGGATGCGACTGTCTACTACCTGCTTGCGCGCTGCCACTAACAACACAGTAACTTTGGTGGGATCTTTTTCATCCGTTCTTAACACACAAAAATCTCTATACACTTCCGCTAAAGAATAAGGAAGAGAATCGGCCGCTTCCAATTGCATGTAGGCTTCTAATTCCTCATCGCTCAATCCAGCCTCCACTGAAAATGTTTTTGTGATAACCAGTGCCGCCGGTAGCGCAATGGCGGCGTAGAGGGTAGTGACTTCAGCTTCTGTTAAAGCCAATTTGAGTGCAGTACTTAAAGCAGCAGGCTCTTGAATCGTATGGGCAATCATCACCTCCGGTGCTATAGGAACGGAGGCGAAACCTTTCAGACCCAAACCCGCATCGCTTCGATTAAGCTCAACGATTTTAACCGCGGTAGCACCTAAATCTACACCCAACACTGTCTGTTGTTTTTTGGGAAATAATAATAAAGCCATGAACACCCCCTAATTTTTAGGAGGATTGTTTCGGAATCTCTTATGCGTAGATATATTATGTTTTTATTATTATAATAAGTGATGACGTGAAAATCAACTCGCTGGTAAAATGTTTTAGGCGAATCGATAACTTAGGGCCGAATAATACGCACCTCATTACCGGATTCTAGATCTTCACATCTCTCTGCGATATCTTTATTAAAAACCAGCCACTGATATTCCAATGCTTTTTGGCGATAGATTTCAAAAATCAATAACTCTCCCGTACGAATGAGCAAAGGAATGTCAAGATAATGAACTAATCTAGGGAAATAGGTCGCCGGATCGTAGTCTATGTCAATATACAGGCCATGGGTATGCGTGTAATCATTGTAGACCATGGTCGTCGGAATATTATCGATATCAATAAAATCTTTATAGATCTCTCTATTC
>CAMFJO010000243.1 GCA_945956945.1 uncultured Legionellales bacterium
CCTTCAGCAATAATCGTTCCCCAAGGATCCACAATGATACTATGGCCATAAGTCTCCCGACCGCTGGCATGCAAACCACCTTGCGCTGGTGCCAATACATAACAAAAAGTATCCACGGCTCTTGCCCGCGTTAACACGTGCCAGTGCGCTGCACCTGTTTTGATCGTAAATGCCGAGGGCAAAGCGATAATCTGTGCGCCTTTTGCGAAGAGTTCATTGAATAATTCTGGGAAACGCACATCATAACACACTGCCAGACCCAATTTGCCAAAGGGCGTGTCGATAACAACGCTTTGCTCTCCTGGTCTTATCGTATCGGATTCCCGATAAAATTCTGTTGCCGATAAAGTAACGTCGAATAAATGTATTTTATCATACCGACCAACACATTGGCCTTGATCATTATAGACCAGACAGGCAGCATAGACTTTGGGCCCCTCAGCCCCACGAATAGGTATTGTTCCACCTATTAACCATATCCCATAGTGCTTCGCTGTATGAGATAAAAAATCCTGAATTTTTCCCTGACCAAAAGTCTCGTGAATATAAATGCGTTTATCGTTTTGATAACTTGTTAAGGGAAACATTTCGGGCAAGGCGATCAACTTTGCACCTTGTTGTGCTGCCTCCCCAATTAAACGATATGCAGTTTGTAAATTGTCATCTATATTTTCAGAAGAACACATTTGGAGAGCGGCAACTTTAGTGATCATTCTATTATAAAGTCTCCAATAACTTTTGATGTATTCCACCAAAACCTTTATTACTCATGACCACCACGTGATCACCCGCCTTGGTCTTGTTTTTAAAATGTGCCACGATGTCATTTAAAGTATTAAGCACTGTGACAGGACGCGTTGAGGTCGCAATCAAATCGTCCACCCCCCAATCCGGATCAGGTCGTATAATGACAATCTCATCCGCATCTAACCAGGATTGTGGCAAGCTTGCTTTATGCACGCCTGTGCGCATGGTGTAAGAACCCAATTCTAATAAGGCAAACAATCGTGCTCTACCTACTCGTGCCCGTAAACCCTGTAAGGTGGTAGCAATCGCCGTCGGATGATGTGCAAAATCATCGTATACACACACGCCATGGGCTTCGCCTTTCTTTTCTAACCGGCGTTTCACATTTTTAAATTCAGGTAGCGCCGCTAAAGCAGTGGCAATAGGAACACCCACCGCATGGGCAGCAGCAATAGCGGCCAAAGCATTGTGAATATTATGTTGCCCTAACAAATTCCAGGAAACACTGCCTTGAATTTTATCCTGATAATACACGGCAAATTCACTACCATCCTCTTTACGGGTTTCTGCTCTAAAATCCTTACCGAGATACACCACCGGGGTCCACACGCCTTGTGCTAACACTTCTGCGATAGCCTTATCCTGTGCCGGCACAATCAAAGTACCATTATTCGGTACAGTACGTAGTAAATGCTGAAATTGCTTTTGAATATCCGCTAAATTAGAAAAAATATCCGCGTGATCAAATTCTAAATTATTGATGATGAGTGTCTGCGGATGATAATGAATAAATTTAGAGCGTTTATCAAAAAAAGCACTGTCGTATTCATCTGCTTCAATCACAAAATACTCGCTCTGACCCAAACGTGCTGAGATGCCAAAATTTTCTGGTACGCCGCCAATTAAAAAACCCGGCTTTAAACCAGCAAATTCCAGAATCCATGCCACTAAACTGGCTGTGGTGGTTTTGCCATGCGTTCCTGAAACAGCAATGACGTGACGTTGCTGTAAAATTTCTTGATATAACCATTGGGGACCCGATGAATAAGGCAAATGACGCGCCAAAATGGCTTCCACGATGGGTTTACCCCGAGACAAGGCATTACCAATAAGGGTGTGATCGGGCGCGGTCTGTAGGAAAGTATCGTCATACCCTTCGTGTAAATCTATGCCCAGAGCCCTTAATTGCGTGCTCATCGGCGGATACACCGCTTCATCGGCACCGCTTACAGTAAATCCCGCTTCTTTGGCCAACGCGGCGACACCGCCCATGAAGGTACCGCAAATACCTAAAATGTGCAGATGTTTTTTCACAGGACATTATCCTTCAGCCATGCCAATAAACGCATGGTCCATTCAAATAAATTGGAACTTGCCAATAACACAAATATGGCAATACAAATAGCCACGAAGCGTGGTTTTTCCAAAGCCGATTGATAAATACGGCCTTGTACCGACACAGCCCATACGACCATCAGCGCAACGACTACTAACACCAGATATTGCAAAAAAGCCACTTTTTGCGCCAAGAAAGCAGCTGCAATAATCGTTACCGCCGCAACCAGATTTAAGAGCAAAGAGGTTCCTAATAAGGCTGCCTGCATTTGCACATAACGCGCTGTCTTACGAGCGGCCAATAAAATGAGGTAGGGTAAAATTAACAAAATGGCGATATAAACAGTGGCTGCCACCAGCCCATATTGCCAGTTTTTGCTATTCGTCCAGGCTAAATAGGCCAATCCCCATTGGCAGGTAGCCACCACGCCTAACAAAGCAGGAGAATAGGGAACTTCTTCGGGGTTGCGCTTAAATAAACAAATATTCCACCACAATCGCAACAATGCCTGCACGCCTTTTAACATAATAAACCCTTCTATTTCAGCAATCGCCAGCATTATAGGGGAATGAAAAAATAGATGCAATATGATACAACTTCTGCTACAATTCGGCCTTATTATTGTCAGTCAGAGTTACCCCTACTACTGTCTCTTATACACATCTGACGCTGCCGACGACTAGTCGAGTGTAGAT
>CAMFJO010000244.1 GCA_945956945.1 uncultured Legionellales bacterium
ACGTCTCGTGGGCTCGGAGATGTGTATAAGAGACAGGGCTTAGAATATTCTCTGTGACCATTGCATCGAGTTCTGCTAGTAAAAAATTTGTTTTTTTCGAAGGGACGGCATTATTTTTTTTAATCATCGCATATTTAAAACACCATAATAGGGTTTGTATATCTCTTAATCCCCCTGGGCTTTCCTTGATATTCGGTTCTAAACAAAGGGCATAGAGACCGAAACGTTGGTGACGTTGTTGTTGTTCCTGTTTTTTTGCCTTGTAAAATTCCAAACTTCCCAAGTGAAATAAATGGGCACTTTGTTGGCAAAAAAGGTTGTATAAAAGTGAGGAGCCACATAGGTACCGTTGATCGATTATACTGGTTAAAGTGTGCAAATTTTCTAAACACAAAGTACCTAATTGTTCTACAGTTGCTACCACCGAAGATGCTTTTAGTTTGAGATCCCATAATGCCTGTAAAAAAGCTTCCAAAGCGGTATCTTCCTGAATAAAGGTATTACTTAATACGAGAATATCCAGATCGGAATAAGGGTATAGTTCCAGACGTCCGTAACCGCCGATTGCCAGCAAACAATATTGCGTCGAATCCACCTGGTATTTTTGCCATAACTGTATTAATAAAGTATCGACAGTATCGGTGTAAGTACTTATTAAAGTCAATGCACTTTTTTCTTCGCAAACAGTGCGTTCTAATGTATGATGAAGTTCTTTTAGCTGTGTTCTATAAGAGCCTAAATCATCCTTGATATTTATCATTAACGTGCAGCTTCTTTTGCAATAACGTGGCTAATACTGCAGGTTAGGTTTTTTACCATGGGAATGTGTAAAAACTCATTGGGGCCATGTGCATTGGAATGAGGTCCTAAGACGCCTGTAATCAGAAACTGTGCTTCTGGAAATTTTTTTCCGAGCATGGCCATAAAGGGAATAGTGCCACCTTCTCCTATCGCCATGGCTTCGCGACCAAAATAAGTTTGAGAGGCTTCGTCTATCGCTGTTTTAAGCCAAGGTTTTAATAAAGGCGCGTGCCAACCATGACTAGTTTTTTCTGCTGTAAAAGTAACTTTGGCATGATACGGCGGATCGGCTTCTAAAATCTGCTTTAATTGATCACGGGCTTTGTCTGCATCACAAGTAGGTGGGGTGCGCACGGATAGGGTGACACTGGTGTAAGGACGCAATACACTACCCGCATCTTTTAAAGCCGGAATGCCGTCACAACCAATGATCTCTAAGGCCGGGCGCCACGTACGGTTTAACAATAATTCACTCATATTATCGTTGACCGGCATCATGGTTCCACTGCGAGGAAAAGCTTTGTAAATTTCATCGCCTAAAATAGTGGCGGCCATTCGCGCTTCGCGGATCCGTTGTTCAGGGATCTCTACATGAAAAGCAGATAACAAAATTTCACCGGTGTTTTTATTTTCGATGCGGCTTAATAATTGTCTTAAAATTCTGAAGCTGGAGGGTATAATGCCACTGCCATAACCAGAGTGGACCCCTTCAGTGAGGGTCTCCACTTTTAAGGTTCCATTGACCATTCCCCGTAAAGAAGTGGTTTGCCATAATTGTTCGTAATTACCGCAACCAGAGTCTAGACCAATGATCAACTCCGGTGTACCGATGTCTTGTTGCAACTCATCTATATAAAAGGGGAGATCCACACTGCCGCTTTCCTCGGAGCTTTCAATTAATATAACAATACGGCTGTGGGGAATGTTTTGAGATTTTAAAGCCTTGATGGCTAAAATAGCGCTAAAAATAGCATAACCGTCATCCGCTCCACCTCGACCATATAACTTATCGCCTTTTAGAACGGCTTTCCAGGGGGATAGACCTTCTAACCAACCGTGCATTTCAGGTTGTTTATCGATGTGTCCGTACATCAGTACCGTTCTATCCGTTGTGCCAGAGATTTCTATTAAAATAACCGGCGTACGTTTGGGCAGCTGTAGTACACGCAATTGGAGTCCAGGAATAGCTTGCTTTTTAACCCAATCGGTGACTAATTTGGCTGCGGCGTCAATGTGGCCATTTTCTTGCCAATTGGCGTCAAAAGCAGGGGATTTATTGGGAATGCTGATAAACGTTTTCAAGGTAGGAATGATATCTTCATCCCAGGCTTTTTCACATAAATCGCGTATTTTTTCAGAATGGTTAGCCGTACTCATCTTAGGTTTCCTTGGTAATTATATTTTTTATAGAATGTCTGTTGTTTACATTATTTTAGCCTGTTTATGGACATTTGTTAAGTGGCCACAACTTGACCAATATTGGGTTTGCGCTATACTTTGTAAAAAAGGCTTAGCGGAGGAAAAATATGGCTTCTTATACTTCCCATCATGACATCAGCGCGGATGAGCACTTGCATTATGATGAAGAATTTCAATTATTTGCCGATCTAGAAGATAAATTTGAAGAAACTAAAGGGCGATTTCAGAAAAATCGCGAGCGTAAAACACGGCTTTTATTAGACGAGTATTTAGCAAAAAAACAAAGGGAAGTCCTTTATAAGGATCTCTACGATCCTGATTTGGGGGAAAAAGGAAATTTTAGCCTATAGGGCCAGCAGAATATCATAGGCCTCAAAGTGACAATAGCTTCTTGCTTTGCTACACTGGGTTGTACTTCGTGAGACATCTGCACGGAGTCTATTGGAGGCAAGAGTGCATTATATTCATCTACAACTTTATAATTTAGCCTGTGTATGGCGCCGCTTTGTGGCGGATCGTTGTTTGTCCCGCGCAGCAGAATTAACCTTTACGAC
>CAMFJO010000245.1 GCA_945956945.1 uncultured Legionellales bacterium
TGTTACAGCAATTGGATCAACTGTGGAAAGAGCATTTGGCAACAATGGATTATTTACGCCAAGGTATTCATTTGCGCGGCTACGCACAAAAAAATCCTAAGCAGGAATACAAACGAGAGGCTTTTGAATTATTTAATAGTATGTTAAAGACGCTGCGCTACGATATCATCAGTCATTTAATGCAATTGGAAGTGCCGAGCGAAGTGCAACTAAATGAAATGGAAGCCATGCCGCAAAGCAGTTTGCCCCATGATAAGGTACAATACATCCACGACGCCATCAATGCTGAAGAAGAAATCGCCATAGAAGAGGATAAAACTTTGCCTTTTTCACGCAGCGATAAAAAAACCGGGCGAAACGATCCCTGTCCTTGCGGCTCTGGACGTAAGTACAAACAATGCCATGGTACAGTACGATAAGCATGGGATTGCAAGTCGTTGTAGGGATTATTCAAAATAAAGAAGGGCAGTATTTACTGGCATTGCGTCCTCACGGCAAACCTTTGGCAGGGTTTTGGGAATTCCCCGGCGGTAAAATCGAAAAAACAGAAACAGCCTATCAAGCACTCTGTAGAGAATTGACAGAAGAATTGGGTATTATAGTGACCAGCGCAGAATTGTTCTGTGAATATGTGTATGAGGCTCCAAAAGTAATTTGTTTTAGTGTGTGGCAAGTGAAAGCTTATGAAGGCCAGCCTAAACCTTTAGCGGCCGATGAGCTAAAATGGTCTGATAAAATGAGTTTGGCGCAACATATTTTTCCACCGCCCAATAGAACTATTTTAGAAAAATTGGGAGTCCCATGGTGTGGGTGTTGAGAGCAAGTAATTTTTTAGATAAACAGACTCTAAGTTTTGGCTAATTCCTCTGTCCTGTGGGCCGTCATTGCGAGGAACGTAGTGACGAAGCAATCCAAAAAGAACTTCTGGATTGCCACGGCGCTTCGCGCCTCGCAATGACGGCCCACAGGGTGGATGCTTTTATTTAATTCTGAGTTATCTTCAAGAATGTCTCTATGAAAAGCCAAATGAGAAACCTTATGATGGTAATGAAAAAATATGTGCTATTCTTTCTTTGTCTAGTCTTATCTCCCTCACTCTTTGCCTGGGACAGCAATGGCCATAAATTGGTAGCGGAAATTGCTTATGAAAATTTGGATTCAAATGCGCAGAAAACGGTGTTGCAATTATTGAATATACCAGGGCCTGGTTATCCGCATCGCTTATCATTTAGCAATAGTGCTGCTTGGGCGGATTGGATCCGTCAAGATATGCCGCAATATAATGAACTACATTATATCAATTTACCGTATTGCGCTGGCACAGTGTGTTTTCAAAAAATAGCAAGCCCCAATATTGTCACGGCTATTTTACAAGATGCAGCCATTTTGCAGAATAAAAGTCTTCCTCTCAATAAAAAAGGCGAAGCACTGCGTTTTTATGTGCATTGGCTAGGCGATATTCATCAACCCATGCATGCCATTAACTATTACCATGCTGATTATCCCGAGGGTGATTTGGGTGGCAATCTTTATGTCTTGCACGGGAGACAATTTCCTAATCTGCATGCTTTTTGGGACAATGGTTGTGGTTTATGGCCGCAAAATAAAACTTTATCCAAAAAGCAATTGCAGGTTTTAGCCAAACGGTGGCAAATGCTTTACCCGCAAAGCGATTTTAGTGTGGCATTAGCGGACAGAGATCCCTTAGATTGGGCAAAAGACAGTCATGTTTTAGCAATACGCTATGGCTATAAAGCGACACCGCAGCATTATTTAAGTGCTGAAGCGAAAAAAAATGCGCAAGTGGTGTGCCAAAAACAGATTGTTCTCGCGGGGTACCGACTAGCGCAAAATTTAAATGCATGGTACGCTACGCCTTAAAACCAAGGCAAGATGCGCCCAATATGGGCTTTTAGCGAAAAATGGTGTGAGCAGTTACTAAAGGAGTAGAGATGCACAAAGTTATTGTAGCAGGCGCCGGCAAAATAGGTGCCTTAATTAGCGCTTTATTATTGGATAGCGGTGACTATCAACTTACTTTGCTGGACACTGACTTTTCGGGACATGATGCACGGCGATTACAGGAATCTTCCTTGTTGCAGAAAGTCATTGTAGATGCCGGTGATGAACGGAAATTAAGCGCATTTTTAAAAGAAAACCCGCACGATGCGATCGTTTCTAGCTTGCCTTTTTATTGTAATCCTGCTGTGGCCAAATGCGCCAGAGAATTTAATCTGCATTATTTTGATTTAACGGAGGACACTGAGGTAACGGCTGCTGTTAAACAAATCGCGGCAGGTGCGTGTACCGCTTTTGTGCCGCAATGCGGTGTGGCACCGGGATTTATCGGTATTGCTGCACATCATCTCATGAAAAAGTTCTCTGAAATAGATACCGTTAAAATGCGCGTGGGCGCATTACCCGTTAATTCGAATAATTCCCTGCAATATGCGCTGACCTGGTCGACAGATGGTTTGATCAACGAGTACGGCAATTTATGTCAAGCGATTGTGAATGGAGAATTGATGTGGGTAAGGCCTTTGGAAGGTTTGGAAGCCATACAATTAGATGGCGTACAATACGAAGCCTTTAATACTTCCGGTGGTTTAGGCAGTTTAGCAGAATTATATGCCGGTAAAGTACGCGTCATGAATTATAGAACCTTACGTTATCCAGGCCATTGCAGAAAAATACGTTTTTTGATGAATGATTTACGTTTAAATGAAGATCGCGCTACCTTAAAAACCATTTTAGAACGCGCGCTTCCTAAGGT
>CAMFJO010000246.1 GCA_945956945.1 uncultured Legionellales bacterium
ATGTATTATTAGCACTTTCTACGAGTGGTAAATCACCGAATGTCAATTTGGCGATAGAAGCAGCGCATATGAAAAAAATGACGGTAGTGGCTTTAACAGGACGTGACGGTGGTGCATTAGCCCCAGTCTTGGCTGCCAGCGATCTGGAAATTAGGATCCCAGCCAATGTAACCGCTAGAATTCAAGAAACGCATATTTTGGTACTGCATTGTATCTGTGATCTCATAGACTTTAGTTTATTTCCACAAGGAGAATGAAAAAAATGAAAATGATGAAATGTTTGGGGGCGTTGTTATTAGCCATTACTGTATTGGATGGCTGTGTAGTAGCCTTGGTAGCAGCAGGTGTGACCGTAGGTGGTATTGTCATTTACGAAGGACGCAGCCCCAGCACCTTGCATTCAGACAATAAAATTTCTTACGACGCAGAACACAAAATTTTTGCCGACAAAGAGTTGGATACGAAAACACGCATTGTCGTATCCTCTTTCAATGGCGTGGTGTTATTGGCTGGAGAAGCACCTACCGAAGAAATGCGCACTCGCGCGGGCCAGTTAGTGCAATCTGTGCCGGGGATCAAGCGTTTGTACAATGAGATTACCATCGGTACACCCATTTCTGCATTGACCCAATCGAGCGACAGCTTAATAACCAGCAAGATCAAAACACAACTGCTCGCCACCAAAAGCTTGAATTCATCGCAAATGAAAATCGTCACTGAAAATGCGACGGTCTTTATGTTAGGTTCAGTAACCCGCGGTCAGGGTAAAACAGCCGCCGAGATTGCCAGCCGTTCTTCGGGTGTGCAAAAAGTGGTAACCTTATTTGAATATATAGAATAAAGAGATTTAAAGATGAGTAAAAAATGGATTTTTACCGGTGCGGGTGTCGTCGTTTTATTATTGTTAGCAAGCATCGTGCGCGCCAGCAATTCCAATGAACCGCAAGTGGTGCAATTGGCTTCGCCCTACCCTAGTTTGAATCGTGTTCATTATGTGGTACAACAAGAACAATGGGTCATAAGCGATACAGCGCGAGTGATCGTTTCGGTCAATGCCAATTTGACCGATGCCGCTTTGGATCGTTTTCAAGATAAAATGAATCAGAATTTAGCAACATTGGCTAAAAATGTTGCTTGGCATGTGACGCAGTTTAATCGTAGTCAAGACAGTTCGGGTCTAGAACAAGTATCAGCGCAAGCCGAGGCGCGCATTCCGAATGCTGCTTTGGCAGGGTTAAGGGCTAAAGCCGATAAATTAAGTCAACCTGGGACCAAATATCAGATTGTTGATATTCAATATGGTCCGAGTGATGAAGATATTCAAAAAGCCAAAGAGAGTTTAAGGCAAAAAATCTATGTTGCTATCGACGATGAGATCCGTCGTTTAAATAAATTATACCGCCAACAATTTTTTGTCAATAACATAGATTTTAATTTAACGCCTATCGCATCGCCGATGCCTGCCTTGATGCGCGTTGCGGCGGCGGACAATATGCCGAGCGGCAATGTGCCTGTGAATCAGAAATTGGTGCTTCAAGCGGATGTGGTATTAGCCGCTAAAGTTTAGGAGATCCTATGTCTATTTTATTTTCACCTCTGCAAGCAGGGGATTTATTATTATCCAATAGAATTATCATGGCACCGCTGACACGTTGTCGATCCAGCGAAGGCCGTGTTCCTAATGCATTGATGGCAAGGTATTATGCACAACGCGCGAGCGCAGGGTTGATTACGACGGAAGCGACTTCTATATCGCCTATGGGTGTGGGTTATCCCAGAACGCCGGGCATTTGGTCGCGCGAACAAATTCAGGGCTGGAAATTGGTGACGGATGCGGTACATGCGGCGGGCGGCAAGATAATCTTGCAATTATGGCATGTAGGCCGTATTTCCGATCCCTCTTATTTAAATGGAGCGCTGCCCATAGCGCCAAGCGCTATTGCCGCACAAGGGCATGTTAGTTTACTCAGACCTATCACTGACTATGTCAAGCCACGGGCTATCGCTTTATCTGAAATCCCCGGTATTATTGAAGAATATCGTTTGGCTGCGATCAACGCGCAGGAAGCGGGTTTTGATGGCGTGGAGATACACGGCGCTAATGGCTACTTACTGGATCAATTCCTACAAGATAATTCCAATCAACGCACAGATGAGTATGGTGGTCCGATAGAAAATCGTGCTCGTCTGATGTTAGAAGTAACCGATGCGGTGGTATCGGTTTGGGGTGCAGGTCGTGTGGGTATGCATTTAGCCCCGCGTTGTGATTCCCATTCGATGGGTGATTCCAACCCCTTAGCCACATTCACTTATGTGGCTAGAGAATTAGGCAAACGTAAAATTGCTTTTATTTGCAGCCGAGAAATACAAGATGAAAAGAGTATTGGCAGTGCGCTCAAAAAAGCGTTTGGCGGGGTCTATATTATCAATCAGAACTTAACTCAAGAGATGGCTGAAAATATTATCAATAAAGGCGATGCCGATGCCGCAGCATGGGGACAATTGTTTATTGCCAATCCCGATTTGCCAAAACGGTTCTATCAAAAATCTGCTCTCAATACGCCAAACCCGGAAACATTTTATACCGAGGGTCCTCAAGGATATACGGATTATGAGGCTGCATTTATTTAGTTTACTCGCGAGAGTACAATGAAGTTTTTAGAGAGATCGGGTTTAAAACTACAGTACCGCAATTCTAAAGACGGGCGATATATACCATTCGCCAATGGAAATGCGAATTTAAGGATAAAGGAGTTGCATAGAT
>CAMFJO010000247.1 GCA_945956945.1 uncultured Legionellales bacterium
AGATAATTCTTTTTGCAGACCCATTTGGTGCATCAGTTCTAAAGTTTCGGGTGCGACTTTAAATCCTAAGTCAGCATAGCGCGCGGCAAAACGTGCTACGCGTAAAACTCGTACGGGATCTTCACTGAAAGCGGGTGTGATATGACGTAATATTTTTTGTTTTAAATCGTTCACACCACCATAATAATCGATAATATTACCCGTTTCGTCTTCTGCCAAGGCATTAATGGTCAAATCACGCCGCGCCAGGTCGTCTTTTAAGCTGACGTCTTTGGCGGTATGAAAAGTAAAACCATGGTATCCGGGACTCACTTTGCGCTCAGTGCGTGCTAAGGCGTATTCTTCCTTAGTTTTAGGGTGTAAAAAGACGGGAAAGGCTTTGCCTACGGGAATAAATCCCTGTGCCATCATTTCTTCGGGAGAGCTTTGTACCACGACCCAATCGCGCTCGTGTACGGGGCGGTTCAATAAGCGATCGCGTATGGCGCCCCCGACTAAATATACTTTCATCGCAACGGTTTACTCCATTTTTCTTGAGGGCACTCGTAGACGGGTGGGTAGTTAACTTTCATCATCATATCCTGGACAGATTGTGCTACAATCATAGCACGATACATTAATATAGACTATGATGAGCAAGCGCAAACTAACCCAACAACAACAACGCCGTATTGCCGTGCAGCACGATAACCGTTTAATGGAGGCCGCGCATTTAAAAGCAGCACAAGAGGGCTTGTTGATCGTACGCCATGGCGCTAAGGCCTGGGTAGAAAATGAACATGAACAATTGTTTCTGTGTTCCTTGCGCCAAAACCTTGAATCCCCCGTTGCCGGGGACAGGGTCATTTTTAGAGCTATCAGCGCTGAAGCCGGTGTTATAACGGCGATACAACCAAGGCATACGGTCATTAATCGCCTGGATGCCAATCAGGAATTAAAGCCCCTGGCGGCCAATGTGGATCAATTCATTATTGTGATAGCGGTAAAACCGGAACCGAGTATGGAAGTCATCGATCGCTATTTAGTAGCAGCCGCAAACTTACATTTAACGCCGATTATTGTATGCAATAAAATGGATTTACAGGATGACAAAGTCCTGAAACTGTGTGCCGTGTACGAAAGCATAGGCTATACGGTGGTATTTACCTCCGTGATAGAGCACCGTGGCTTGGATGCTTTAAAGAAACTATTAGTAGATAAAACCAGTATCTTTGTGGGACAATCGGGAGTGGGTAAATCTTCCTTGATCCAGGCCTTGATCCCCGAAGAAAACCTGGTTATCGGAGAAATCTCTGAATTGAGCGAATTGGGCAAACATACGACGACCGCATCTCGATTGTATCATTTTAAAGATGGCGGTGATTTTATCGATTCTCCCGGGGTACGGCGATTTAATTTATGGGCCATGACGCGCGCGGATATTTTCAAAGGCTTTGTTGAATTTAAGCCTTATGAAGGACGTTGTAAATTTCGCAATTGCGAACATACGCGCGAACCTGGTTGTGCTTTACAAGAAGCGGTTAAAAAAGGTGATATTAGTGTGGATCGCCTCAATAGTTTTCATCATTTAGTGACAACGCATAGCATTGAAGGTTAATTTATGACATCTAAAAAATTTTCGATACAACCTTTGAATATTCCTCTCGCTAGCCGCGATGAAGTGTATCTTTATGTACAGTCTTTGCCGGTGGCAGATGAGATTTTAGTTTACATGCAATCACTGTTAAATACAGAAGAAAGAGCACGTGCTGCACGTTATCATTTTGAAGCAGATAGAAATCGTTTTATCATAGCACGTGGTTTATTGCGCTGTATTCTGTCAACTTATTTAAATAATCTGCCAGAAAACATCGTATTTCATTATGGTCCCTATGCAAAACCCTATGTGGAAAATACTACGGTGCAATTTAATGTGTCGCACAGTGAGGATCGTATCTTAATCGGCGTAGGCTATCATCAACCCTTAGGTGTGGATGTAGAACACATGACTCGAACAGTCGATATTGCCGAAATCGCCGCCCGCTTTTTCACGGAAAACGAGACTAAGCAGATTCAAGCTTTGGAAGGTATTGCACAACGTAATGCTTTTTTCAATGTGTGGACACGCAAAGAAGCTTTGTTAAAAGCTTTGGGTTCAGGTTTAAATATATCTTTAAAAGCTTGTGAAGTGAGTATTGGCGATGAAGCTTTTTCTACCATACTGACAGCGGATATTCCTTCCTTCCATCGCAGCGATTGGCAAGTGTGTCGACATTTGTTGACGGACAATTATGTGGCGGCTGCGGTGGTACAAATGGGCTTAGAAGTGGTTTGGGTGATGGGAAGATAAGTACTTAATTACTTTTCTTTTCTTTAGAAATAATATAAAATTATTCGTTATTGATGTTCCAGCAATAGAGGTTCTCCATGAAATTTCTCAATAAAAAAGTTATCGTAACGGGTGCCAATCGCAGTATGGGTCGTGAAATGGCGCTGGCCTTTGCCAAACAAGGGGCTGATATCGTCATTAGTTATAGACGAGATGCGGCAGGCGCAGAAGAAACCGTCGCGGCGATTCAAGCTTTGGGTCGTGAAGCGACTGCATTTTATGCTGACTTTTCACGAATGGAAAATATTGCAGAGTTTGCTGATAAAGCGATTACCCAGCTGGGACATGTGGATATTTTAATCAATAATGCGGGCATGGGTGGGCGCGATACTTTACTGGAACTCACACCGGAAAAAATGCAACAATTTTTTCAAACGAATGCCATTGCGCCTTT
>CAMFJO010000248.1 GCA_945956945.1 uncultured Legionellales bacterium
CTATAATCCTATTATTCAATGACAAACAAAGCTTGGCCATATTCTACGGGCTGCCCATTTTCTACTAAGATAGATTTGACGACACCCGTTACATCAGATTCAATTTGGTTGAACATTTTCATGGCTTCCACAATACACAACACATCCCCGACTTGTACGCTATCTCCTAATTTAACAAAGGTGGCTGCTTGCGGTGAGGGTGCTAGATAAGCCGTTCCTACCATGGGAGACGATACAATATGCCCGCTGACTTCAGTGGGTGCGGGGGTGGCCATATTTTCAACGGCTGCCGTAACGGGCGCCGCTATGGTTGGCGCTATGGTGTGTATCTGTGTGGGGGCAGGCTGAGCTTGGCCATAGGTGCGTGTAATCCGTACCGATTCTTCGCCTTCCTTGATTTCCAATTCAGAAATACCCGTCTCATTCACTAAATCAATGAGTTTTTTTATTTTTCGTACGTCCATTGGCAAGTTCGTTCTCCTCACAGCGTTGTTAATCGATGATGGGCTGCGCGTAGTGCGCACTCATAACCCATCGCCCCTAAACCAGAAATAATTCCTACAGCGATATCGCTTAGGTAGGAATGGTGTCTAAAAGATTCTCGTGCATATATATTGGACAGATGCACTTCTATGAAAGGGATTTGCACTGCCAGCAAGGCATCCCGTAAGGCGATACTGGTGTGCGTATAAGCCCCGGCATTGATGATGATAAAATCAGTTTTGTTTCTTGCTTCTTGAATGGCATGGATGAGTTCGTGTTCAGCATTACTTTGAAAATGAGATAAGCTTACATTTAAGCTTAAAGCCAAAGCATCCAGAGAGGCACAAATATCTGCCAAAGTGTGTGTGCCGTAACGCTCAGGTTCGCGCTGCCCTAGTAAGTTCAAATTTGGACCATTTGCGATCAAAATGTGCATAATGTGTACTTTTTAGCCTAAATAATAATATTAGCCTGATTATGCCATCATTGCAAGATCCTGTCTAGTTCCCAGACGTTCGCAACAAGAGAGGCTTTTTTGTAAAAATTTAGAGCTTATTGAGCATTTTGTGTGGGCGCATTCTATTTTAGGCCGTGGGCAATAAAATCGGAATGGGCATGGGCCTTCGCTGCGAAAATTTAGGCTTCCTATCGTTGGGAAAACGCTTGAATCATATATAAAAAACGAGTAGAATTTTTTTGAATATTTTTATCTTAACTGGAGGTTAAATTGAGTACAGAATTAAATTGTATCCGCTGCGGAGGTGCAGAAACACAAAGGCTTTCAGTCGCATACGAAAGCGGCATATCCGATATTAATACCTCGGGTACCACGACTGGACTCTTTGCCTCAGGAAATGGTTTGGGGATTGGCAGTGGTAGTACTCGAACTCGCGGAACCGCACAAACAGCCTTATCACAACGGGCTGCACCGCCGGCGAAAAAACGCTATTTAAAACCCTTGCTTTTAATGGGCTTGTTGTTGCCTTTTATACTTCCTTATTTGTTTCAAGCCATTCTGCCTGGAAAAATCGGTAATGTGATTGCCGAAGTGATTTACGTAGGTTGCTTACTGGGTTGGATTGCTTTCGCCCTGCGCTACAATACACAACAGTGGCCCCCACTGAAAGCGATTTGGGATAGATCCTTTATTTGCTTGCGTTGTGGTACAACCTTTCAACCAGATGGACATTGAGTTAATCGGCTGCAAAATACACCAAAACATCAGAAAAAAGCACCCGTTCCAAAACAGGTGCTTTCTCCAGTTAATCATTGCTAAACTGTAACTACTCACCCATCTACGAGTACGGTAAAGCACAGATTGGGATGCAGGTGGGGTACAAATTTGAGCTGAAAAAGCGGAATTTACACCGGGTAAATGAGCATTTTTCAGGGAAAATTTGTACCCCAGATGCGCTCAATATGGGCTTTTCTTGAAAAAGGGGTGTGCAGTTACGCTAAACTTTTACATCCTCAAATAATGTACCCACACATTGCTTGAATGAAGCGGCATAACAGCTGTGACAATTTTGATAGAATGCCTCTTTCATCAATTGTTGGCGCCAGGTGTTTAAATGGGGATAGGCTGCAAGATTAAGCTTGATTAATTCGGCGACATCCAGTGCGGCTAGCAATGAAAAATCTGCAATGGTTAATTGATTGCCGGCGATATAGCGATGTTTTGTCAATTGCTGTTCTAGAATCGGTAAATAACGCTCTAACCACAAAAACCCATCTTGTAAAGAACGCTCGTCTTTGGCGGTATTGGCTAAACGATAGAAATAAGTATTGTACATCACTTTAGAGGTTGCCAGTGAAATATGGTTAGCCGCAAAATCCAGCCATTGCTCTACAATAGCGCGCTCTTCCAAATTTTTAGGGTATAAGGCAGACGAATGTTTATCGGCCAGGTAGCGCAGAATAGCATTGCTTTCAGCCAGTTTAAAACCATTGTCGTCTATTGCCGGGACCTTGCCATAGGGGTTTATTTTGAGAAAGTCCGCTTGTTTCTGTTCCCCTGCCGCTAAATTGACGGTTTTATATTCATAAGGAATGGCCAGATAGTTCAATAAAAAACGTATTTTGTTCGCGGGGGAAGATAAGGGTGTTCCATATAAGATTAACACAGTAGTTTGCTCCAGGGTTGATAAATAAAGACAAAGTGTAGCAACTGGTATGAGGCGGCACAAGAGCGTATTAATTACAAGTTAATACCCCGAAACGCGTGACCCCAACCCCAAAATGCCGTAGTGTGCGCTGGGTGCCGCGGGGCC
>CAMFJO010000249.1 GCA_945956945.1 uncultured Legionellales bacterium
GTGGCGCGCCTACCAAAAAGAATGACACGGGGTTTGAGAAACAATGTCCTTCCTGTCATCTGTTATTTTATCCACGCATATCGCCCTCTATCATTGTGCGGATTTGTAAAGACAATGAAATTTTATTAGCACGCAAGGCTGATTTTCTGCCGAATGTCTATGGTTTGATTGCCGGCTTCGTTGAAGTGGGCGAAAGTTTAGAGGAAACCGTGCGAAGAGAAGTGTATGAAGAGGTCGGCTTACAGGTTAAAAACATACAGTATTTTGGTTCACAACCCTGGCCTTTTCCTGACTCTCTGATGATTGCTTTTACGGCTGATTATGACAGTGGTGAGATCACTTTACGCGATGGTGAATTAGAAACAGCAGGATGGTATAGAGCCGATAATTTA
Organism: uncultured Legionellales bacterium; assembly: GCA_945956945.1. Taxonomy (GTDB): domain Bacteria; phylum Pseudomonadota; class Gammaproteobacteria; order UBA1113; family UBA1113; genus VFKP01. The sequence continues at coordinate 393 of CAMFJO010000249.1, forward strand.
CCGGGATTACCAAGCACTTCTATTAGTGTGTCCAGAACATTAATTGATGATTTTGTGGCGAAGCAGGCGAAGACCTAAAGTTTACTGGTTTGCATGTTCGGGTGCGTTGTGTATATATTAAATGTTCTTGCCAATATTCTCTTATTCTGCCATGACAGCCGATACAGCTTCTTTCTCTTTTATCACCAAAGAATAGTTTAGCAGTTGCTCTAATACCGATAAGGGTGCTGTTTCGGGATAGTGCATGGCGGCTCTAGGCAAATAAAAAGTTTGTTCTAATACATGTTGCCCAGAAATAGCCGCATGGGATACTTGATCCGTATAGACGATCCAAGAACTTCTGGACGGTAATTCAATCGTGGTTTTAATAACGGTATTCTGATAATCACGGTCCTTTTTCATTTTATTGTGAATGTTCAGCATAAAATGATCGTAAGGCGACCGCATCGTTTTAGTCATCTTGCACAGGTGAATTAAACGGCCTTCCAGAGCACTCATGGAGGGGATATGGGGAATAAAGCGTTTTGCCACAGTAGCGAAAGGTTCTCCCGTTTGCCAAACACGGGCTATTCCATCAGGGTTCACATTGCTAAAAATGCGTAAGATTCTAAAGCCATTGACAGGGGTGGCAGCGAAAGAATCGACATGTAAGCGACTATCGTCTTTTTTGTAGGAGCTTTTTCTGCCCGCAATTTCAACCGTACGTAAACTGGTCCGACCCGAAATTAAATGCTTTTGATAACCCGGAAATAAAGAGGTGATCAATGCCAAAGCATGTTGATAGTAACGGCGCATAAGGGCATTCAGTTGTGCATGCTGTAATGGTGGGCAGACATCGCCTTGTGTGCGATTTGTATGCGGATCAAAACTGATATTTTTATGTTTTCGATTGGTAATATGAGGGGATAGTAACTCTTTCTCATCGGCGGTAACGGTAAAACTCAGTTGTGGTAGAAAAACAATTTGGCCATGCTCTAAGGCATGTATAGCGGTTTGTGCTATTTCGTTACTGATGGTGTTATTCCAATAATGAACAGGAATAGTTTTTAATACATCCATTGAAAAATAATCTCCGTCATGAGCGCATTATAGCGTTCTATAAAGTTTGTGACAATGTCAAATGTTCTTGTAGCCATAGAGAGATGTCTGCTATTTCATTTTTACAGACTTCATGTGCCATGGCGTAAATTTTCCAGCTAATATCAAAGCCCTGTGCTTTGAGTTGTTGGAAGGTGTGCTCACCTAAAGACATAGGAACGACATCGTCTATCATGCCATGTGCCATGAAAATGGGGAATCGTTTAGGTAGTGTGTTTGTTAACTGTGTGGACGGAATGAAAGTCGATAAGGCGATAACGCCGGCTAAAGTATCGGGATAAGCTAAAGCTGCAGACAAAGCAACTGCACCGCCTTGAGAAAATCCTGCTAAGATAATATGGTCTGGAGAGATCCCTTTGTCAATTTCTGCTTGGATTAAATCGTGAGTAGCACGTATAGCGGCTGCTAAACCGAGCTCATCAATGTTAAGCGGCGCTAAACTGGTGATGTCAAACCAGGCGGGCATAGGATAACCGCCGTTAATACTCACGGGAATAACAGGCGCATGGGGAAATATAAAGCGTATGGGAATGGTCTTAGTCAAGCCTAATTGTGGAATGAGGGGTACAAAATCATTGCCATCAGCACCTAAGCCATGAAACCATAAGACGGTAGCTTGTGCCGGTGATTCGGGTTCCAAGGTGATATGCTTTAACAGCGCATTCATGTGTCCTATCCTTACTGACTTTTGTTACAGCTCTAGTGTGAGTATAATACAAATAGAAGTCCGTTTAAAAGAGTGATTAAAAATGAAAATTGGCTATGCACTTCTATTGAGTGTTTTATTATCGGCTTGCGGGCAAACGGGTCCGCTCTATATGCCGGGCACGGCAACCGGTGTTCATAAAAAGGACGAGTTTGTGTTGGGTAATTCGCAGTCCGATCAGCAAAAAGCAGCGTCTACGATGCAAAAAACGACGAAGCCCGCGGCTACAGTAGCAAAGCCTGCTACTAATGCAACACCGCCTGTAGCGAATGCGCCGGTAAACAGCGATACGGGTACCACTCAATCTGCGGACAGTAGCACTGCGCCCAACGAAGATAGCACGCCTTTAGGTGAACAGGATCCCGCACCCCCAGGAACAGTGCAATAGATAAGTGCTATAGAGCTTCCGCACCTGTTTCGCCCGTGCGCACACGAATGACTTGTTCTAAAGAAGTCACAAATATTTTGCCATCGCCAATTTTACCGGTGTGGGCGGCTTTCATGATGGCCTCTATAGCGGTTTCAACGATGTCATCGGCGATAGCCAGTTCTATTT
>CAMFJO010000250.1 GCA_945956945.1 uncultured Legionellales bacterium
CCATTAATACCGGCAATCAAGGTGGGATCGGATGCCCCTTGCTCTAATAAAGTGCTCTTATAAGGTTTTGTAGCCTTTGCATTGCCGATGGTTGGCTTAGCGAAATTATTAGGATCGGCCATATTGGCATCGATAATATTAATGATAAGCGGTCCGGTTGGTTTGGATTTGCTGGATAAAGCCCAGGGGTAACTACCCTCACATTGCAATTTAACCCAGGTAATATTTCCTTTATTATTCAAAGGTTTTTTATTCAGTGGTGCGCTGCATTGCCATGCATAATCGCGTTTGGCCAATTGGGTTAATGCCAGACTGACGGGTGACATACCAGAAGGCCGCAAATACAAGAGACCACCGATACACACCGCCAGCAACAAGATGAAAACAAGGCTTATTTTTAGGGCTGATTTAAATAGGCTCAATTTAAGGCTCAGTATTGATAAATGATTACACAGTTTAACAAACGCACACTGTATAAACAAGCCCTCTACGCTATTTTAGGACTCAAGAATGGATTTTTGCAAAAAATACCCCCTTCGACTAAGCGCCAGGGGGTAATAGGAATGGCCCGTTTTAACGGCTATTACAATAAACACCACCGCCAACACCACGATGGCAGTTCGCACTGACCTGCTTTTTATTATGATGATCATTGTCATCATTGGCATGACAGGCCACTAAAGCAAAAGCCAAGGCTAAACACGCAGATAAGCTTAATATTTTTTTAAACATTTTATCACCCTCATTTAATAGAATTTCCAGGCAAGTATAGCAAATTTACAGGAGATAAAGAAAGAATCGATTAAGTTGATAAAGTAATTCTATGATTTTCAAGGAGAAAGTAATCATTTTCAGCTAAAATCTAAACAAAGGGAGCATCATCCCCTTTGATTTTTCATTCCAATATTTCCTTCACAAAAGGCACGGTAATCCGTTTCTTTTGTGCCAAGGACGCCGCGTCTAACTTTTCTAGCAGCAACAATAAAGCATTTAAATCACGTTGATAGTGGTTTAATAGAAAATGAATCACTTCATCGCCCACTATCATCCCCCGCTCTGTAGCGCGCAATTGCAGGGCCGCAATCGTGTCTGTTTCGCTTAAGGGTTCTACGTGGAACACTTGCCCCCAGGCAAGGCGCGATTGTAAATCGGCTAATAGGCAATTTAAACCCCTCACTGAGGTTTTTGCTGAACACAGCCATAGTTTATGATGATCCTGAACGCGATTGTAGGCATCGAATAAGGCTTCTTCCCAGGGTCTTTGTCCTAATACCACATCGATATCATCGATGCACAATACATCCATCTGCTCTACACCCATTAATATTTCGGGTGTATAATCTTTAGCCTCTTTTAAGGGCAGATACATCGCAGTTTGTTGTAAACGAATCGCTTCATGGCAAACGGCTTGTAGTAAATGGCTTAGCCCACAACGAGAGTTTCCCCATAAATAGACACTGCCCTTTTGCTCCCAGCATTCTTTTTGCAGGTAATTGATAATATTTTGGTTTTGCCCAGCATAAAAATTGCTGAAAGTGCTATGTGCTTGTGGCTGTAATCCTTGTAAAAGCAACTGAGTCACGGTTTATTTTTCATCATATAAAGGTTGCTTTGCAGGTAACGATCGCGTAGATAGCGGACAAAAACCATAATGACCGCAGCAACCGGTAATGCCAGCAATATGCCAAAAAAGCCAAATAAACTTCCTCCTGCGAGTACCGCAAAAATAACCGCGACCGGATGCAAATGGATTCTGTCGCCCACAAAATAAGGGGTTAACAAGGTACCTTCTATGCTTTGCGCGACAACAAATACCAACACCACGTAGAGCAAATGCAACCAATCGTGAAATTGAAAGAAAGCTGCAATTAAGGCGCTGAGTATCCCGACCACAAATCCCAAATAAGGCACAATACTCAATAAACCAGCAATCACACCAATTAACAAGGCCCAATTAATGCCAAATAAGGCCAAACCCAGGCTATACAGTAAGCCCAAGGCTATCATCACCAATAATTGACCCCGTAAAAACCCACTCAACACGGCATCGCATTCTTTGAGTAAGCGTACCGTAACAGGCTCTATGCGTCGTGGAATCAAGGCGTGAATGGCTGATAACATGTGTTCCCAATCGCGTAATAAATAAAATAACACCACGGGCACTAGCAATAAACTCGTGAAAAATCCAATGACCGCCAAACCCGAACCCGCAAAGGTTTTAAATATATTAGGAAGATACTGCCCTGCTTGCTGCCAATGTCCTTGTAGGGTATTTTGTAAAGTATTTTGCAAACCATTAGGCCCTAAATCAAAGCTAACATTAAAATGTTGCTCTACCCAGGGTAAAATAGACTCTTTGATCCGGGCAATGATATTCGGCAGAGCTTCCACAAAATTAAGCAATTGCTGTTCTAAAGCGGGGATAAGAAAAATCAAACTTAGGATAAATAAGCCGAATAAAATTAAAAAAACAATGACTACACTCCAGGTTCGTCCGATGTGCAATTTTTGCAGGAAAAGCACCCATGAATTGGTTAAATAGGCTAATATGGCGGCAACCAAAAAAGGCGTTAATACCGCTGAGATTCTATAAACAAACAAACTCAGCAATGCTACCGCAAATAAAATCATCCATTTTTTAGTGTCGGTCACTGGGTTCTCCTTTTCGACTAAACGCACGCCAACCCCAACCCCAAATATAATGAATCAGACTTGAAGCGGTGGTCAATAAAACCAGATAGATTAATACAT
>CAMFJO010000251.1 GCA_945956945.1 uncultured Legionellales bacterium
GAGAAATATCATGTCTTTCAAAAAGTTAATGCGAATATTGTTTATCTTCTAGATAAAAAAGGATTAAATCCAGATTTTAGTATCATTAGACAAATACAACGTAATTTAGAAGAAGCTATTAAGGACATGCCAACGTACAAAATGTTAGTTGCCGAAAGTAAACAGTTAGAGACACAAGAAATAGCGTGTATAGCCCAGGATGGTAGTGTTATACGAGGACGATCGCTAGAACTTGATGATATCCAAATACAGTTGAGTAACAATATAAAGCATAGAGCCATATTAGAAATAAAGTATCCGCATCTTTCTCTTCCTTGTTATGTTAAGATGTTAGAGATAATAGATTTTTATGATGAGACACTGAAAAAAATTAGTGAAAAATCTACAGAGAGCGATACAGACAAATGTAGATATTTAGAATTGCATTGTAATGGGGCATCAATATTAATCCCGGAAAGAGTATACGAAAAGCAGTTTAGAGCAGAAGAGCAAGCAAAAATAAATGAAATTGTGCACGAGATAGTTCCAGCAGATAGCGCGAGTTTTGCACAAGAAAGAGAGATATTTCGTATAAAAGTACAAGGAGACTCGAATGCTGGTAAATCCTCATTAATATTAAGAATGATAGACAATGTGTTTGAAGATAGTTTTATCTCTACGCTACAAATTAGAATGGTTCATCGTCAGTATCAAGGTGAAACTGTTTGCTTGAAGTTGTGGGATACTAGAGGATCAAACTATAGTTATTATGATAATGGTAATGATCCTATTTGTCAATGGCCTCATGTCGTTCTACTTTGTTTTGATTTAAGTGATAAAATAAGTTTTCGAAATTTAAATCCTTGGTTAAAAGATATAGAAAAATATGCCTTTTCAGCGAATGTTATTGTTGTTGGAAACAAATGTGATTTAATAGATAAGCGCGAGGTCAGCACAGAAGAAGCACAAAATTTTGCGCAAGAGCACGGGTTTCCTTATTTTGAAACGTCTTCTAAAGAAAATATTCATTGTGAAGAGCTATTAGCTTATAGTATATTAAACCTCCTCGAGTCGCATAAAAAAAATAACCCACCGCAACAAGTGTGTCAACAACAGGGAGAAGATATTAGTATGTTTGATTCCCTTCGTGCGTCAGCTGTTTCTTTTTGGGAGCGAATATCTCAACCTGAAAGAAGTAGTAGCTGTTCTTCAGCATCAAGTAGTAAGATTTATAAACAATAATTTATCGAGGTGCAATTTTTGTGAATAAATCTCAACAGAGAATTTTGTTTCAGTACCGAAAACTGTTCTTGATGCTGTTCTAAAAAGAAACCAAGCTTGGCTATGGTTGTTGCATTATTAAGTTCCAAGGCATACTGTATTAGGCGATCAATATCTAAAAAATTTATAGATTCAAATGAACGCCAGATTTCTTCCCAACGACCAGAAAGTTCTGGGCGATGAAGGCAGTCAACCAGTGTTCGCTCAATTATTGTAACGCGAATATCCATTCCCATACGATCGTGTAATTTGGTTTCTAAGAATATTTTTTGAGGTTTTAGCTGTGCGGGATGTGCCACTTGTTGATATTGGCCATATTCACAGATTAAGTGGCCAATTTTTTCGTCTGAATTAAAATCCACGACTGAGCCAACCGAATAAGCTAGAGCATGAATTTCCATAGCGGTATGATAGCTAATAACAGCATCATGCGCCATACGATCCGCAATGAGGAAATACCTGGTAAATAATTATTGGTTACTAAATAATACCCACGGCGTATACGAGCTAGATGTTTCTTAGCTAAATGATATTGTAGCGTTGCTTTCAGCAGTGTATTTTGATTAAAATCGTCGGAAAGCCGTAAATATTCCACTAGCTCTTCATAATGGAATAAGGGTGCGTTTTAAAAAAACCTCAAAACTCATAGTGTTGAACTTAAGTCAAATTAGTACTAATAATATTAGTGCTAAGTCGCACTAAAGCCAACAAAGATCCGGGCCTTTTTAATAAAGGTGGTGAAAGTGCTAAGAAAATTAGCACTTATATGCATATTAATTCACTAGAACTAATGTATAAAAAGTGCGCAAATATGGTATATTTCATGCGTTTTAGTTCATATATTATAAGAACAAAGCCATATAAAATATAGCTCTATTTTTACACACCTTTCTTTTAGGTGTGATTATAAGATTAACCACAACGAATGAAAAAATAAAAATCTCTTAGCCAATTGTGTGCCGAGCTCTATCATTGAACAAGCCATCGTGCGATAAAAAGGTTATCACTCCTATGAAAAGATTTAAGCCATTCGAATCAGCTAAAGCTACGACGCTAGCCGGGATAGAGCTACACCATAGGTTAAGAAAAGGCCAATAAGCAAATGCCGCAAATAGGGCTATTTATGAAAAATTTTACGCTTTAATAGCCTGGTTGCGTCCAGGGGTAGTCTGGCTTATGATTAGCCCAGACCGAATATTTATTTTCGACAGTACGATTTTTTTTCATTCAAGGTGATTGCCCATGCTTAGTTATCAACATGCCTATCATGCCGGAAGTTTTGCAGATGTTTTAAAACATGTCACTTTGTGTTTAATTTGTGATTATATGGGCCAAAAGGAGAAACCCTTATTTTATCTTGAGACCCATGCCGGCAGAGGCAGTTATGATTTAACTTCGCCTATGGCGCAAAAGACAGCGGAGTATAAAACGGGTGTGGAGTTATTCTGGAAAAATAAAGAAAAACTGCCGGCGGTTTTTAATTCCTGG
>CAMFJO010000252.1 GCA_945956945.1 uncultured Legionellales bacterium
CATGACGGGTGCACGCGATATTGTCGGCAAACAGGAAAAGAAAATCTCCAATACTTTGAATCCTTTTTCGAATGGTTCTTCCAGTATGTTGTCACAATTGGTCGTCAGTATGATGGATTCGGCCTCTGGGTCGCCTGATGGTGATATGTGGAAAGGACGCGCCATTTCCTTTGTGGAAGCCTTGATGAAAATTTTGGTCTATATGCGTGATGAAGGCCATATTCTGTTGGATGCGCATACTACCCGTTTGTATTTTTCCTTGGAAAAATTAGAAAGTATCGTGGTTGATAAATTATTTCCACGGGAACATCAGGAATCTATTCCTTTACACAATGTTCCTGAAGTGGTCATGCAGCCTATCTCACATTATCTGGACAATTTGCCTGGTTATGATAAGAGCAAAAAAGGGAAACAAGTTTCGCAAGTGCTAGAGCAGCATGGTTTTATTACCATGCAGCTAACCCGTGTTTTCACCTCTTTGGCCGATACCTATGGCCATATTTTACGGGTTAAATTGGCTGAAGTGGATTTAAAAGACGTAGTGTTAAACCGGCGTATTCTGGTGGTGCTATTACCCGCGCTGGAAAAAGCGCCCGATGAATTGGCCAATTTGGGTAAGGTTATTATTTCTACTTTAAAAGCGATGATGTCAGCGGGGTTAGGAAGTGAGGTGGAAGGTAGCTACCGAGATCTGATTACGAGAAAACCCACCAATGCCGCTACGCCTTTTATGTGTGTTTTGGATGAGTATGGTTATTATGCCATTGAAGGTTTCGCGGTGGTGCCCGCACAGGCGCGTTCTTTGGGATTTTCTGCCATTTTTGCCGGTCAAGATTTACCTGCATTTCAGAAAGCCTCTAAAGAAGAAGCCGCTTCCATTGGTGCTAACACGAACATTAAAATTTGTATGAAATTGGAAGATCCTACCGAAACCTGGGAGTTTTTCTCTAAAACAGCTGGTGAATCTTATGTCACCAAAGTGGATGCTTTCCAAACGAACCCAGGCAGTTTGATGAACAATTACTTGGATACACGCAGTTCTTCGGCAGAAAAACGTCAGCGGGTTGATCTGTTGGATCTCAAGGAACAACGTGAAGGAGAAGCGCATATTTTCTTCAAATCCCGTATTGTTCGCGCACAAATGTTTTACGCCGGTCCTTCTCCTATTGAGTATCTGCGCTTGAACCATTTCTTAAGGGTCGAACCACCTCCTACCCGCTTATTGGTAGAATTAGAGCAGCGGGAAAAACATTTTAATGATGCAGTGTCGAATGCAGAAATGGTGTTTTCTACCGCCAATGTGCCTATTGATGAAGATTTACAGGTGATTGCGACGGTGATGAATGCAGAGGGGAATACGGCCTATCCTGTAGAACGTGCGATTGTTGCCCTACAATCTTTTCAGGAGCGCCATGCGCCGCCTCCTACTAAAGCAGATGATATGGACGATATGCCCTTTAATCAATTGAATCTGTTTACGCCATTTCGTTTGACCGATCCTTTGGTACCCATGTTAATGGGTGAGCAATTTGAGGAATTTTCAAAACCCATTGTCTCTAGAAATGAGGTCAGAGCCTGTATAGAGCGCTTAGAAAGATTATTGGGTAAAACAGGCCGACACGCTGCCAGTATTGCCAATGAATTATTAGACGATATGATCTCAGCCACTTTTTATCCGCCCGATACGGTGCCTTATCAGGAAGCGAGTGAGATGGCTGCTTTTACGCAGGCCTTGACGGAAAAAGTGCATGCGAAAGTTAAATCTGAGGCGGGAATGAATGAAACTTAATAGTCTATGGCGGAGCGATGCGACTATAGACTTACTCAAACAACGCGCGCGGGTTTTAAGCCGCATTCGCCGTTTTTTTGAGGATCGCGATGTTCTGGAAGTTGAAACCCCTTTATTGTACCGTTGTGGTTCCTGCGATCCTTTTTTAAAATCCTGGCGCGCTTATGTCGATGGGGATGAAGAAAACACAGCTTATTATTTACAAACCTCACCGGAATATGCCATGAAACGGTTATTGGCCAGCGGTAGTGGTTCTATTTATCAAATGAGTAAAGTATTTAGGGGAGATGAACAGGGGCGTTATCACAACCCGGAATTTACTTTGTTGGAATGGTATAGAGTGGGTTGGACCTATAAACAGTTGATGGTTGAAGTCGCCGAGTTGATCCAATTGTTTTTACCCGACATGCCCAGGACGGAATATGGTTATCGAGACTTATTTTTAGAGTATTTGTCAGTAGATCCCTGGCAAGTAAGTGCTGAGACTCTACAGCAGGTGGCGAGCGTTCATGGTGTGACTATTCCGGAGTCAGTAGATGCCCATGATAAGGATATGTGGTTAATGTGGCTATTAGCGACCCTTATAGAGCCGCAGTGGTTGAATAAGGGGCTTGTTTTTGTCTATGATTATCCACCGACGCAAGCGATTTTAGCAGAACTGGGGGACACCCCTTATGGGCAAGTGGCTAAGCGTTTTGAAGTTTATATCAATGGCATAGAACTTGCCAATGGTTTTCAAGAGTTGCAAGATGCCCAGCAACAACGGCAACGTTTTATCGCAGATAATGAGAAAAGGCAGCGTTTGGGCTTGCCGCAAGTGGCTATGGATGAACATTTATTGGCGGCTTTGAGCGCAGGATTACCAGCTTGTGCAGGGGTAGCATTGGGCATCGATAGACCTGTCTCTTATACACATCTGACGCTGCCGACGACTAGTCGAGTGGTGTGG
>CAMFJO010000253.1 GCA_945956945.1 uncultured Legionellales bacterium
CAATGTCACTCGCCATCATCTTGGAAGGCAGATAATCTACATAGAAAACGCCAGAAGTCAGTAATTGCAAATGAAAAACATCTTTAATAAGCAGATACAATTGCGTCACATGCGTCGACAACAGTATGCCGCTGATTAAACCCAATACCATACCGCCCAAACCAATCACACTTCCCTGCACCATAAAAATTGCCATGATTTGCCGTGGCGTCGCACCCAAGGTGCGTAATATGGCGATATCACTGGCTTTGTCATTGACCGTCATGACGAGACTAGACACTAAATTAAAAATCGCCACCGCAATGATGAAAAATAAAATGACGGCCATCATGGTTTTTTGCAAAGCCAATCCTTGAAAGAAGGAACCATAAGACGTTGTCCAATCTGAAAAAATATAATCCGGTGGAAAAGCCGTGGCCAATTGCTGCAACACCCGCGGCGCCAGATACAAATCGTTTAACTTAAACCTTAAACCACTGACATTCTCACCCATATTGTAAAAAACTTTAGCGTCATCTAAATCGATAAAGGCCAATTTATCGTTAAAACCAAAACCACTGCCCGCATCAAAAATACCAGTTACGGTAAAACGTTTGGAGCGTGGAATAACGCCAAAAGGCGTCATGGAAGCAACGGGAGAGATCAGCAATACCTTGTCGCCTGGCACCACCCCTAAATTGCTCGCCAATTCAGAACCTAAAATAATGCCAAAACGCTGAGGTTTTAAATCGGTTAAATGGCCCATGACCATTTTATCGCCCAATTCCGAGACCTTTGACTCTAATTCAGGCACAATCCCAAAGACCATTGCGCCAGATACGGCGCCATTGGCCGTCATCATGCTTTGACTGGCAATATAAGGTGCACTGGCAGCGACATTCGGGTTGGTATCGGCCTTCGAAGCCACTTGCTGCCAATTGGGTAATAAATTACTTTCGGTACTCATGCTCAATTGCACCGCCATGGAAAAAACACGGTTTTTAATTTCATCATTAAAACCGTTTAGTACCGATAATACGGTAATCAGTACCATGATGCCCAAGGCAATGCCGATGGTCGAACTAATGGAAATAAAAGACACAAAGTGATTGCGTCTTTTGGCACGGATATAACGTAAACCAATGAAAAGGGATAATGGTTTGTACATGAATAATGCAACTTTAACCTTAAAAAAACCTATTTTAGCGCATTTGCGGGGAAAACTCAAAAAATACCGCTTAAATCGAGATTTTTAGAAGTGGTTTGCGGCTATTCCTAGAGAAGGATAGTAGGAGCTGCTTTTCCCAGCTCCTACTTAGAGAAACAAGCCTAAGAGCGTGGATAAGTGCTTTGTCTACAATCATCTATTGCCTGCGATACTTGCTCTCGCAAAGCAGCGATGTCATCGCGATGCGCAATATAGTGCTCATATTTGCGAACAAAAGATGACATTTCTTGCTCTAATCTTTGTAAACATTCTTCTTTCTGCCTAGGATGTTCTGATATCGCCATGGCCGACTGAACTTCTGCTCTATAGTCTTGTAAGGCTTCATCAGGATTAAGTGCGTAGACACGCATAGCCACAACCAGTTGGCGCTGTAAGGTGGCAAGCGCTGCCTGATAGCTCTGGTGCATTCCATACTGTGTCATCAATGACTCTATGCTTACTGCCAATGGTTGTAAAGCCTCATATTTCTCAGGGTGAAATTGATCATTGTTTTGTATCTCTATAATGGCTTTTCTGTAATTTTCTATCTGGGAGGATACAGATGGTGGTGAAAGAAAAGTTGTAACATCATTTTTGCTCGTTAATTTCATAATTTTCTCCGTTTTATTTTAGGGGAGTAGGAATTTATAATGCGCCTATTGAAGCACATTATCTATAGAGCCGCAGAATCATTTTACCACAGTTCTCTGACTGCTAGATCAAAAAGTCGTGATTATGCTATAGTTTTATGACTTTACACTCAGGATGATAACCATGACCGGCTTCGACAAACGCGTGCGCACTTATAAAGAAGCCTTAGCTGGCTTAAAAGACAACATGACCCTCATGATCGGCGGCTTTGGTTTATGCGGCATTCCCGAAGGGTTAATCAATGAAGTACACCGCATGGGGATTAAGGGTTTAACCTGTATTTCCAACAATGCCGGTGTCGATGGTTTTGGCTTGGGTTTATGGCTGGAAAAAAGGCAAATTAAAACCATGATTGCCTCTTATGTCGGTGAAAATGCCCTGTTTGAACAATTGTTGTTATCCGGTGAAATGAAAGTCATTCTCACGCCGCAAGGTACTTTGGCGGAAAAAATTCGCGCCGGTGGTGCGGGTATTCCTGCTTTTTATACCGCCACCGGTGTGGGGACACCCGTTGCCGAAGGCAAAGAAACCCGCCGTTTTGGCGATAGAGAATATCTGTTGGAAGAAGCCTTACACGCGGATGTGGCTTTGGTAAAAGCCTGGAAGGCCGATCCACTGGGTAACCTCATTTATCGTAAAACCGCCATGAATTTTAACCCGATGATGGCCACAGCTGCCAAACTCACGATTGCTGAAGTAGAAGAAATCGTACCTGTCGGCGCATTGGATCCCGAACACATTCATACGCCGGGAATTTATGTCGACAGAGTCATTGTCGGTCAATTTGAAAAACGCATTGAAAGACGGACCGTACAATCTCAAGGAGCAAAGCATGCCACTCAATATAGAACAGATTGCCAAACGCATTGCACTGGAATTAAAAGATGGCTATTACGTCAA
>CAMFJO010000254.1 GCA_945956945.1 uncultured Legionellales bacterium
AATGCGCTACGCTCGCCTGGCATACCTTTAAAGCGGCTTTGAGAGATGACGCTGCGCCTGTTTCCACGGAGACTGGCCATGAACCCTAATGAAGACGCCGAATTAAAAAATCGTATTATTGCGGCTTTAAAGGAAATCTACGATCCTGAAATTCCCGTCAATATTTACGATCTGGGTTTAATCTACAGAATTGAAATCGATGAAAATGCCCTGGTTCATTTAGACATGACCTTAACCGCACCCGGTTGCCCAGTCGCCCAAACCTTCCCCATTCAAGTGGCCGATGCCATACGAGCTGTAGAAGGTGTTGCCGATGTGCAATTGGAAATGGTCTGGGATCCACCCTGGTCAGTTGAACGCATGACCGAAGAAGCAAAAGTGGCTTTAGGTTTTTTTGATTAGCAATTAAAAGGAGAAAACCCCATGACAGATCATTGGCTTAGCGTCTGTGCCAAAACAGATATTCCCGCGGGAGAATGGATTACCTTTGATACTGGGGTAGAAGAATTGCTGATAATCAATTTAGAAGGCGATATTTACGCCATACAAGATCTCTGCACCCACGATGGTGGTAATTTGGCTGATGGCGAATTAGATGGCGATGAAATTGTTTGCCCACGTCATGGCGCACGTTTTTGCATTAAAAGCGGCAAAGTAACGACCCCACCGGCTTATGAAGATATCAAGGCTTTCCCCACGCGTATTCACAACGGCATGATCGAAGTTCAGGTTGATTAATCCTAACTACCCACCCATCTATGAGTACGATAAAGCACAGAATATGGGCTTTTCTTGAAAAAGGAGTGTGCAGTTAGGATTAATCGATAAACCCATCCGGATTAACCAGATCAATAAAATATTTATAAGGCATTTGAATAGCCTCATTGTATACGCCCGCATTAAAAACAATGGCGCGATCGGCATGAAACACACGAGACAAATAGACTGGCATTTGGTATAAATGACCGAATGGCGGTATTGCGCCCCGCTCACAATCTAGAAATACTTTGCTAAATTCCTTCTCCGGCACCAAAGTAACGTCCTTAGTGGAAAAAACTTTTTGTAGATACGCTAGGTCGATACGTTCACAAGCCGGCACCACCAACATGGTTAAAACATCTTGGACTTTAGCGATAACAACTTTGGCGTATTGATACCCTGAAACATGTGCCGCTTCTGCGGTTTCTTGGGCTGTATAAACGGGCGTATGCGCAATACTGACATAATGCGCATGAGAATCGTCCAGATATCGCTGTACAGTGACTGCTGCCATTGCTTTACCCTCTCTATAATGCCACAAAAAAGAGCCCTCTTATGAAGTGTAGGTTATATTTTGTCTACTTTGCATTTATTTTTATTACTATTATTAAGGGTGTTAAGGAGGACATCATAAAGCACTCAGGGACCTTTATCTAATAGTCTTAAAAAATCTTGTTCATTTAAAACGGGGATTTGTAATTCATGCGCTTTATCCAATTTAGAACCCGGCGCATCGCCCACAATAACCGCTTGTGTCTTTTTAGAAACGCTGCCACTGACCTTAGCGCCTAAGGCTTCTAAACGCGCTTTAGCTTCTTCTCTTGATAAACTCTCTAAAGTGCCGGTTATGACAAAAGTTTGTCCCTTTAACGGCTGTAGGGATTCGATAATAGGCTGGGGCCAATGTACCCCTGCCGCTAGAATCGCTGCAATCACTTCCCTATTGTGCGCCTGACTAAAAAAGGCTTGCACATGCGCTGCCACGACTGGACCTACATCGTTTAAAGCCTTCAAGTCTTCAGTATTTGCCGCATAGAGCGCCTCTAAGCTAGCAAAATGCTGTGCCAAAGTCTTAGCGGTGGCCTCTCCTACTTCACGGATACCCAAAGCATACAAGAATCTGGCAAAAGTGGTATTTTTACTCTTAGTGATGGCCTGTAATAAATTTTCAGCCGATTTAATCCCCATACGATCCAAATTGGCTAAGGTATTTAAATCTAAACTATAAATATCCGCCGGTGAATGCACCTTATCTTGCATAACCAGTTGATCGACTAATTTCTCCCCTAAACCCTCTATATCCATGGCTTTACGGGAAGCATAATGTAATAAAGCTTCTCGGCGCTGTGCCTGGCAATATAACCCCGCCATACAGCGTATAGCGGCCTCCTCGGCGACCTTATAAACGGCACTGCGACATACAGGGCAATGGGTTGGAAGGCGCACAGCACGCGTATGTGGGCTTCTATCCGCTAATATAGGGCTGACAACCTCTGGAATCACATCGCCCGCTCTACGCACAATAACGCTATCGCCAATATGAATGTCTTTACGCACAATCTCATCATAATTGTGTAAGGTGGCATTACTCACCGTCGCTCCGCCCACAAAGACGGGCTCCAGGCGCGCCACAGGTGTTAAAGTGCCCGTTCTACCCACTTGCCATTCGACATCCATTAAGCGTGTGACAACTTCCTCGGCGGGGAATTTATAGGCAACCGCCCAGCGTGGTGCACGTGTCGCCATCCCCAATTCAGCTTGTAAAGCCACGTTATCTACCTTAATGACAACGCCATCGCAATCATAAGCCAGCGATGCGCGACGTGCCAACAACTGTTCATAATAATATTGACAGGCCTGTATTCCCTCTACCCGCTTCATATCGGTATTCACCTTGAACCCCCAAGCCCTCAATGCCGTCAAACGTTCGTAGTGACTTGCGCTTAAGGGTTTATCGTCACTCAT
>CAMFJO010000255.1 GCA_945956945.1 uncultured Legionellales bacterium
AGATTCCTCTACGTCTCGTGGGCTCGGAGATGTGTATAAGAGACAGGGCTAAAGGTATGCAAAATAGAGCAGAACTAAATGTCAACAGACCCTAATATAAGCTGCATTAATCTTACCTTTCTTGTAAAATTCTGCGCGATTTTTTTTATTGACACGATTTTAGGATTTGTGATACTTTTTATGAGATTTAATTTTTCATATGACCTTTTAAAATTTTATTATTATGCTCAAAGTATTTCAATTTGCAACGCGACGCAGTCGAGCAGCGGAGTGTACACCTAAGTACATGAGCAGCGAGGCAAGCATGCAACAAAGTTGCAGATTGAGAGACGAAGAGTATAAATGTAGGGGTAAATAAAATGGCAGCAAGTTTAAGCAATGTTATTGAAAGTCTCGATTTGGTTGCCTTAACAGAATTAGTGGCACAGGGTTATGAATTGCAACCAGAAGAAAAGCCATCTATCTTACAGCGTTTTGAAGAGGAAATTTTTAAGGCTGAAATAGAAAGCAATATAGATTCAATGGTTTTCAATGAAGATTTTTATCAAAAGCTAGCTATTTTATCCGATCTTTATCAGCAAGATCCGGAAGTATTACAGCAATTAAACCTTTTAAAACCTAAAAAATTCAGCTTAAATGTAGATTTCGATATCTTATCTCATAGCTATCAACAACATTCGGATATAATCGAACGATCAAGCTTATTAAGCCCTAAAAGTCTGGATTTAGATCTGCTCATGTCAGAAGAAGCATTGATAAAAGAGGCTATAGCGCTCAGTTTAGCAGAAACCCCTTTACTTGAAACCCAGCACGATGAGGCACCTGTAAGCAATACTTCTGCACCACATTCTACTGGATCCCCGCGACGTTATGCTTTTATAGAGCAGATAGGCGCGATGAATTCTACCGCTATTTCGAGAAACACAGATGCTGCTGTGAATACAGATGAAGATGGGCTAGCAAAGAATAGCCCCCGCCGCCCTAAATAGTCACAGCCTCTTAGAAAGAAAGTGTTTTTCTAGGATAGTCGTCCTTTCGGGAAGCGCTGACAATCTGGGTAAAAAAACGAAAGAGATAGAATGAAGATTTTTTTGTCGAGTTAGGTAACTCAGAAGGAGCGAATTGATTATATTTAGGATCGCTTAATACGCGGTCTAAGGTCTGCAATTGTCTCTCATGCGCCTGACGTGCTTTAGCTTGTTGTAAGTCGAGCGTGCGGGCGCTAAGCTTTTTTCCTGTTATTACCTGCAGTTGTGCTATCAATATTTGTTTGGCTTCTGATAAAGACCCTCTGTCTTTAGGATCTTGCGAATGCATCTTTCTTAATAAATTGATGATAACAACGCTGGGTGAAACGGACGTTCCAGAATTTTTAAGAGAAAATTTTTGAGTAATGTGTTCTTCTACCATATCTATGCCCATTACTTTATCCCCTTCTTTCCACGGACGTATTCCGCCAGAAAGAATAGTCATAAATACATCTTGAGTCAAAGAGTAAATATCCGCTTCTATAGAGCCCAAACTGGCTAAGTTACGTTCTTCTGGGGCTTGAGTTAAAGGTGAAAAATGCGAAGGATCAATATCGATAACGGTTACTTGCAAGGTCTTAGGATTTATTAAGATATTTTTACCACTGGCATCGTGATGGATAATATTTTGCTGGTGTAATTTTTTTTCAACATAATCGATTATATTGATAACCAGTAGGAGACTTTCTGCTGGTGTGAGTTCCTCTAATTCTCCTGTATGGGTAGCAGTAGCCACGGAGATACCCTGGGCCTTTGACATGAGGAGGGCTCTTTGTGCAACAATGGTACCATCGCTGTTCTGTGATTGTTCGATAAGGCAGGTTTTAGTGCAAAGGCCTGTCAAGGTATTGTTAGCGGCTTCTTGCTCAGCAGAAGAATCTATAGCTTCTATAACGGCTGGTTGAATGGTTGTAGGTTGAGAACTAATCACTCTGTCACTATGATGAATTGTTTTCAAAATAAGTGGGGCTTTGGTATCAATTTCACCGGTTGCAAGAATAATAGGATAAGCTTCTTGAATAGTACTTAATTTATCAGAAAAATTAAGAATATCAATAGGATCCAGCTTTTGAAGAGCCACAGTCAGTTTAATGCCATCCTTTAACCTAAGCGTAGCCAATTGTAAATTTTCCAGAGAGTTTTTGGGATTGTTTCTTATCCGCGTATGTAATTCATCTGCTGCCTGCTGTGTATCGGCCAAGGTAGAGGACATTGTTGATCTCCCAGGTATTCTTAATCCCAAGCCCAAAAATAGATTGGTTATATTTTACTATAAAAAATAGCTGAAGTCCATTTTTTATCTCTTGAAAAATCTGCTAAAAACAACTATTGGTTATGATCCACGAATCCTCTTATCGAGTGTAGATGCTGGGTGTGAAAGGAATTATAAATAATTTCGGCTCTTTAATATTCTTTCTGGCCAGTTATATGATAATATAAAGATAAAATGTATTCTACGAGTTATTCTATATTTTAAATGCCTTTCTTGTATTTCAGTTTCTACGCCGTGGAAGACATACACCATAATTTTATGCTTAAGACTTATATAATTTAAGGAGGTAATAATGGCAGCGGGATTAATCGATATCATTCAAGGTTTGAATAAAGAAGAATTACAAGCAGCGCATGTTCAAACTCTTTTCTTTGAGGGTGCTACGCCTGCTC
>CAMFJO010000256.1 GCA_945956945.1 uncultured Legionellales bacterium
GCTCGGAGATGTGTATAAGAGACAGGCCATAATGTGGGCGGAATATGTCCAATATGATCAATTTCTTCGGCTCGGGGGGCAATTTCATTTTGAGCAAATTGTGTGACGGTATCTTGTATCATTTTTAATTCGTCACTGAGTGACGGTAATAAGCCGGTTAGCATGATTCAAGCATCTCCTTTATTGAACAGGCCCTCTAGTATAACGCAAAATAAGGCGAAAAGGGATTCACAAGCTGTTTAAAATAGTGCAGAATGTTAATCGACTCTATACGGCCTGTTGACAATTGGTTAATCGGCTGAAAATAGGACTTACTTAACTAAAATGGGGAATATCCAATGAAATTAAAGCAACTCGTGCTCATCATGGCGAGTGTGATGACCGGGATGGCTTATGCCGCACCTGCCGCATCCACTGTGCAAAATCCAAGCAATACCACACCGGCGATGAATAATACGCAAATGGCGCCCGCAACCAATACGATGCCAGCCACCTCTACGATGCCAGCCACATCAGGCACAAATTCTATACAGTCTATGCCGGTTACGACGGACGCACGTGTTAATAATGTCCGTATGGCACCAAATAGTGCAACCACCTTAACGAGTGATAACGATAAGATCAGTTATACCTTGGGTGTGGACATGGGGCGTAATTTGAAAGATCAGAATTTAACCTTGAGTCCCCAGTTGTTTGCACAGGGCATTAGCGACGGTATGGCCGGCGGACCCTTTTTGTTAAACGATGCCCAAATGAAGCAAGCCATAGACAGCTTTAAGAAAATATTGTATGCCAAACAAGCTGAAAATAGACAGCAAATGCAAGCGCAACAACAGGCCATGGGGGAGAAAAATGCCAAGGCGGGAAGTGCTTTTTTAGCGAATAATAAAACACAGCCTGGCGTGCAAACTATGCCCGATGGTTTACAATACCGCAGTTTAGTGGCAGGCACAGGTGCCACGCCCACAGCGAATGATACCGTTACGGTAGATTATGAAGGCCGCTTGATCGATGGCACGGTGTTTGACAGCTCTTATAAACAAGGACAACCAGTGACTTTTAAAGTGTCGGAAGTTATTCCAGGTTGGCAAGAAGCTTTAACGCACATGAAAGTGGGTGATACTTGGGAAGTTTATATTCCACCGCAATTGGCGTATGGCGAACAAGGTGTCGGTGGTCCTATAGGTCCTAACCAAACGTTGATTTTTAAAATTCATTTAATTGATATTAAAAAACCAGCGACAACGGTGAGTCATAAAACAACGGCAACTAAGAAGTCTTAGTGCTTGTTTATTTTGTCGCATCGCCAAGATAGTGCGATGCGACAATTTGCAGTTCAATGAGGAAAATGCATGTCCACATCGGCTCCTACCTGTACCCCCCGTACTCGCTATTGCGCCGTGGTTCTATTAGGCTTATCTTCGGGTTTACCCATTGCTTTATCCAGCAGCACCTTGCAAGCGTGGTTTACGGAAGAAAATATCGGTATTGTTGTATTGGGTTTACTCAATATTGTGGGTCTGCCTTATGTGTTGAAATGGTTATGGGCACCCTTATTGGATCGTTTAACCCTATCCTCTTTAGGGCGACGTAAAAGCTGGATTATCAGCATGCAATTGGTATTAATTGCAGTGTTATGGTGGATGTCCTATCTGCATCCGGCAGAGCATCCCGCTTTATTGATGGGGCTGGGCGCTATATTGGCCTTTTTTTCTTCCACCCAAGATATTGCTGTGGACGCTTATAGAACGGAAATTTTGCAAGTTAAAGAACGTGGTTTGGGCTCTGCTTTAAATGTGACGGGTTATAGATTTGCTTTATTGATCTCAGGGGCCATCGCTTTACTCTTAGCTGATCACATTGGTTGGGGAAATACCTATAGAGTGATGTCGGGTATTTTGTTGGTCTGTAGTGTGTTAACTTTCTTTACCCCAGAACCCTGTGTTTTAAAACAACCTAAAAGTTTAAAAGAAGCTTTTTTAGGACCTTTGCAAGATTTTTTCACCCGTTCGAATGCCATGGCGCTTATTTTTGTGGTCATCTTATATAAACTGGGCGATGCGTATGCCTTATCGCTGACAACCCCTTTTTTATTACGAGGCTTACACTTTAGCTTAACAGAAGTCGCTTTATTAAATAAGGTTATTGGTTTGAGCGCCGTTGTCCTGGGCGGTATCGCCGGTGGTTTATGGATGATGCGCTTGGGCTTGTTTCGTTCCATGTTTATTTTTGGTATTTTAGCGGCATTAACGAATATTTTATTTGTGGTAATGGCCTTAGTCGGTAAGAATATGGCACTTGCAGGCGTTACTATTTTCTTTGAAAATTTTTGTAGTGGCATGTCCAGTGCCGCCTTCGTGGCTTTTTTAATGGCTTTGTGTAATCCTAAATTTACCGCCATGCAATATGCCTGTTTATCGGCCGTGGCATCCATAGGCCGGGTAGTAATTGGCTCTACTTCCGGTATATTAGTGCATTATTTAGGGTGGGCTAATTTTTATTGGGTGAGTGCTGCTATTTGTTTACCGGGATTGTATTTATTGTGGTACAGCCACGATATGGTGTGTTTTAAGAGCGATAGTGTGTTACCAGAAGCGGTGTAGTGATCGCATTTAAGATGGCGGTATTTTAGTTTTTTGCTCGCGGGGTCCTGTCACCGTGATGCACCCCGTCG
>CAMFJO010000257.1 GCA_945956945.1 uncultured Legionellales bacterium
ATCTAATTTAGTCATATAATTTACTCAATTTTCAAGTTAAAAAAATTTTTAACACGCCAATTCTGTTAATCCATCCCCATCACTTCACACACAGCTTCATACACTATTTTCAAAAAAGTAGTATCTAAAGTAGTCAACGGGCCTTTTAATAACCGTTTATTGTCAATTGCTCGAATTTGATCAATTAACAAATCAGAATCTTTTTTTAAATCATCTCTTGCGGTAATTCTAATCCTCAAAGGTATCGCTTCTTCAATCAAAACCGTTGTTAAAGGAATGATAAGTGTAGAAGGATGAGTAGCATCAAGAAGTGCCTGATCTTGTAAAATAAGAACTGGCCGCATCTTTCCTGGTTCTGTACCTCTACTTGGATTTAAATTTGCAAGCCATATTTCACCTCTATTCAATATCTGGGTCATGTTCTATCTCGCTAAATTCTTTATTCACTTCCATACTATTAGCACGAACTTTTAAACTTATTCTTTGTAAACGTTGCGATCTTTCCTCACGAGTCAATGTAGCATTGAAACGCAATATCGCTTCACGAACATACTCTGCCTGTGACAAATGCAAACTATGCGCTTTATGGCGCATTTCTTCTAAAAGATCATCGTTCAAGCGCACAGAAATTAAAGATGCCATGCAATACCTCTCTTTATTTGTCTTACTATAATATAGTATACATTATGCTTACATTTTGTCAACTTTTATGTTGTTACAAATGAAAACATTATAAATTTCAACAAGTTAAATAATTTGTTTCCAAATATCTTAGGTAGTACAATAACCAACGCAGAGTGCATCACGGTGATAGGACCTCGCGAATTGGATCTCATAATTGAGTCTGAACCAATATATGTTGGTCATTTATGGAGCAACGATGCGTATCATACAGGATAATACCATCAGCGTACCTAAGACTCACTCCAAGACAACCGTAACGCCCGCTAAAACCAAGGCGCCGGTAACAACTAAGGCACCGACAACCACTGCCACTACAACCAGTGCGGCGCCGGCAACGGCATGCCTTGAGCCTGAGCAACTTGAACTCTGGCTAGTTCAAAGTGACATCTGTGGCCTCAAAATTTACTCTTCCGTCTGGAAGATGGGCCCATTTTAATGATATTTTAACTTCAAAACCTTGGCTTACTATATATTTTGCCAGTTCAATTAAGTAAGTTTCATCCGTTTTAACATCATTAATAAGGCTAAAAACTTCTTTTCCTAATGAGGTGATCGCATAAGCAGGCAAGCTCAATACTTTGTTATTTTTTGGTGATTTAATGATAAAAAGCATATTTCCAAAATTTGTTACTAGCTCAAATCTGTCTGGATAAGAAGAATCAAAGGTTTGATTAATCCCCATAGATTCTACGCCTTGAATTACTCCAAGCTCTTGAAGGTGCAACAATGATGCAAACGAAAGATTTGTCTTTTCGCGATTAGGGTTTTTAAAAATGAAATCCTTTATAACAAAAGAAGAAACCCCGTAAATTTCTTCGGCGTCTTTTTTGCTTATATTTTTTACAAACGTTAATGTTCTGAGAGAATATTTACCCGGAGCTTTTACTTCGCCAGCTAAAATCTTACCCCATAACTCTTGCAGCTGTTCATCTGAAACTAAACCGGCGTATTCGGCCCATTGATTTAACAAATCTTGATCTACCGTTTTTTCTGGTGGTTCGCTATTATCATTCATTAAGATTTTTGCGGCATATAAAATAGCTTTACTAATATTTATCTCTTTCGATATTGTTTTAATTACTTGATTCGATAGGGCTTTGTTTATGTAATTATCGCCAGAGCCTTCTTCATTTGTAATTTTTGGTATAACTTGGTAAGTACGCGGATCTACCGTGGCTTTACCCTGTTTGAAAAGCTCTATGTCTGCTTCTGCTTTTGCTAACATGAGCAGCCTATTTCTGTCATTTTCTAGGTTGGCTTTGCCTACTCTTTTAATTTGCCACGGTTCGAGAAGACTACCTATACCCTTTTCAACGGTATCTACTAATCGGATCACTAATTTTTCACCCGGAAAATTTTCCGGGAGGTTAATGTTAATAACCATACCTTAAATCCCAACAAAAATAGTAAAAATAATAGCGGCCAAATACACAGCTATTTTGCACTAAAATAATTATATACCCTCAGCCCATAAAAAACTAAACCGATCGCCATCCACACAAAAAATCGCAGCCAGGTTATCCAGGGCAAACTCAACATCAAATACAAGCAAAAAACGATGCCGAGAATGGGTAAGCTGATGCCGCCAGGTGTTTTAAAAGGCCGAGGTAAATCGGGTTTGGTATAACGCAAAACGATAACACCCAAATTCACCATCGTAAAAGCAGCCAAAGTACCAATGTTCACGAGTTCCGCAATATCACTGATGGGCATTGTCGCTGCTATGACCGAAATGAGGATCCCCGCTACGACTAGAATTCTCACTGGTGTATGGAAACGTGCATTGAGATGCATCCACGCTTTGGGCAATAAGCGATCTCGGGACATCGCATAAGCCACACGACTTAGGCCATAAAACATGACCAAAATCACCGTCGTTAGCCCTGCTAAAGCCCCTACTGAAATTAAACTGGCAGCACCCGCATGTCCCAAACGCACTAACACATCGGCAACGGGTGAAGCGGTATTTAAACTGCTATAAGGCTTAACC
>CAMFJO010000258.1 GCA_945956945.1 uncultured Legionellales bacterium
GTGCACCAATTCTAAAGGGATTTGATGAGCGACTATAAAATCACGTATTATTTTATCAATATTCACGAGCTTTTCTGGCGCAGGTTCAATAAAAAATTGTAATTTTTTACGTGCGCCTATTTGGAAGCAAGCATTGAGTAGAATCCCACAAACGGCAGCAACGGTATAAGATGAGCCGGTAACATCCCGGATCCACGCAGGAAAAGCCAGGTAATATTCAGGGTGCAAGGGGAAACCTAAGCCTGTTAAGAAAGATAAACCGACTAATAAAGACATGCGATTGTCCAATTTTTTTGAGCTTAAAATTTGTTGGCCGCCCATAAATACGGTTACGCCAGTAAATAACAACATGGCGCCAATGATACTGTCTGGAACCGCTAAAAAAATAGCAACAAATTTAGGGCAGAATGCTAATACCAGAAAGATAGCGGCGAAACTATAAGCAATACTACGACACGTTACCCCTATTTGGATGGGTATGCCGACACTGCTGGAAGAAATATTTTGCCCCATCGAACCCAAAGCCCCAGAAATAATACAGCCTATGCCGTCCGCCATATTACCTTTACACAGATTTTTCATATCCGGTTTGATCCAATTGGCATCATTGCTGCGTTGTGCCGCAGTGAGTAAACTAACGCTTTTTACGGCTGAAATAAGGCCTGCGAGAAAGAAAGGTATTATGAAGGAACTGTTGAACGCATAGCCCGAGGCTGCAAATTGGGGAAACCCGAACCAGGGTGCGCTGCCTAATAGGTTCATTTTCAAGCTGCTGTCTGAATAGCCTCCTATCGCGGTTATCGCATAACCTACGGCCACGCCAATCAAAACGCAGTAACGACCTAAAGTTTTTTTAAAAGCCAAGGTGCACACTAGCATCACGATCAAGGTTAATACGGCTAAAACTTGCGGGGTGATACCGGGAAGGGGATCTGGTCCGGTGCGTTCAAACATTTCCTCTAGGCCCATGTTGCCCAATTGAATGGCGATGAGCAATAACACAACAGCACCGACTTCAGGCGGGATCCAGCGGCGGATATATTGCAATACTCGGGCTGTGGCGGTGTGGCATAAACCGCCAAATATCGTCATTCCCGCGACTAAAGCTAAGCCGCCCTGAGTGTGTGCGGCCAATACAGAAGGGGCCAGATAGGTTCCAGAATTATTAGGAATGGCCAAATAACCTGATCCCCACTTAGGATAAGCCTGTATGATGGCACCTAGAGCCCAGGCTATCATGGATACGGCGACTAAGCTAATGGCGACGCTGTTCGAAGCGCCTGCGGTATGGGCTATTACCACCGGCATGACCAAAGAACCCGCAGAGCAGGAAGCCATTTGCAGGCCATACAATATAAGTTGAACGATGGGTAATTTGTCATCTACACCTTGTATTAAATTATCGGGTTTTAGCGGCATAATAGTGTATTCCATAACGAAGCTCGCGGTTAGGGTCTGTTTACATTGGGTTTATCGAAGCGAAAAATGAGGAAATCGCGGGAAATAGACGCTCATTCGAGGCGGATAGTGTGCGCTATTTAAGAGAATGAGCGTCTATTTGCACCGATTCTACTCATTTTGCAGCCGATTAATCTAATGTAAACAGACCCTAATGTAGCATATTTAAAACATTGCTCGCTATACCATAATCCGTTATAATTTTTGTCTTAGAATGAATCTGGAAAACACACATGTCTGAACCCTTGATTCGCGTTGACAAAGTCTCTTTTGCCCATGGCGGGCGAACTATATTCGATAACATTAGCTTAAATATTGAGCAAGGTAAGATTACCGCTATTATGGGGCCAAGTGGTACTGGTAAAACAACTTTGTTGAGGTTATTAACGGGGCAATTAAAGCCTAATCGTGGCCACATTTATTTTGGTGGACACTGTATCAACCGGTTATCGCAAAAGGAATTGTACAAAATTCGCCGAAAAATGGGGATGTTATTTCAAAATGGGGCGTTATTTACGCATTTGACGGTATTTGAAAATGTGGCTTTCCCTTTAAGGGAGCACACTAAACTGTCTGAATCCATGATTCGGGATATCGTTTTATTAAAACTGGAAGCCGTCGGTTTGCGCGGCGCGCGTGATCTCTACCCCAGTGAATTATCGGGTGGGATGGCGAGACGTGCTGCCTTGGCGCGTGCTATTGCCTTGGATCCCATGTTGGTGCTGTACGATGAACCTTTTACGGGACAAGATCCCATCTTAATGGGCGTATTAGTCAAATTAATCAAAGAACTGAACGATGTGTTACAATTGACCACTGTCATTGTGTCACACGATGTTCCCGAAACAGCGGGTATTGCTGATTATATTTACGTGTTAGCAGGTGGCAGCGTGGTAGGCCAGGGGACTCCTCAAGATTTATCCAGGGATAATAACCCCCATGTACAACAATTTATGCATGGTTTGGCCGATGGGGTTGTTCCTTTTCATTATCCGGCACCCGATTTCACGAGCGATTTGTTAAAAAACGAGGAGAGCTCTCATTGATTAGGTTGGTACAATATATAGGCCGCACCGGTATTTCTGTTTGCACTGAACTGGGTAGAGCGGGATTTTTCTTATCACAATCCTTATGGCGTAAACCAAGACCGGGCAAGGGACTGCATTTATTGGCCTATACCTTGTTTAATTC
>CAMFJO010000259.1 GCA_945956945.1 uncultured Legionellales bacterium
CTTCTTACTATTTCTGGAGAGCCCGTACACCCCGGTTTAGCAGAGCTGACTCTTTCTGAGCGTTTGGAATTAGCTGCATTAATCATTCGAACCTATTCAGAATTTCATGGCAAGGGTTTCGTTCATATTGATTTGAATCCAGGCAATCTCTTAATTGTCATAAAAAAAGTAAATGGTAAAGCTTATTTTCAGGTGAATATTCTTGATTTTGTTGATACCATAAGTACACCAATGTTTACAGCGCCAGAAAATCGTTTTTCTTCAATTCCGCATCGAAATGTTAAATCGGATATTTATCTTCAAACACCCATCATTGCAGCGGTTCTGGGAGAAAATAACGTATTTCGCTATAAATGGGCGCGCATGCGAGGGAGTAGCTTAGAATTGGAATCAGAAGTTGAAAAAGTGCCTTTCTGTTTGACTGGAATGCAATCCTATTTAATAGAAGAACTATTTAAATTGCAAAATACTCAATTTACCATAGGGGAAATAGCAAAATTCATTCAGGTTGGCATGAAATCCTATTTAACGCAAGAATTATTTGAATGTGGAAAAATGAATCTTTCAAAAGACAGATTATTTGAAATTGTTAGTAATGCACGGAATCTGTATTTAACGCACCAGATAAATGGAATGAGAGATGAGCCTAATCTTACCATGAAATCCTATTTAATAAAGGCCTTGCTCGAAGCTCCAGAAAATAATCTTTCTCTAGAGGAAATAACACAATTTATTAATAATAGTCCAATGGTAGGATTTCTTGATGATGAATTGTTCGTATGGATTGATGTGGTAAACAGTGTTATAACCAGGATGGGATCTAACAATCCAAAAGATCGCCCAGAAGAAGCCATGCTTTTTGCCATTTTTAACCATGCTTCTTTAGTGTGCCGAGAAAGAGAAATGGCATTATGCAAAAAAGAAGGCGCTCTCGTAACGCCCGTAATGGAGCAGGATGATGCTCACAGCCCTATAATTCCGGTAAAAAATCATTTGTTAGTAGAATGTGGTATTCTTGTTAGAGTTCATCAAAAAATCATACAAAAAGCAAGAGAACTGAATTCTAACACCGGTAACCTTATATTGCTTAATGTGGAAAGAATTACGAAAGAAGATGAAGCACTTTTTTTAATAAAATCTGAAGCCCAAAAGGCTATCGATAGAGCGTCGGGTCGAAACCAGAGCTTTTTAGGGTTTTTCTGCGGAGATAATTCTAGAATATACCAAGATATTATAAACATTATTGAAGAATTTGAGCAACAACGAAAGATTGGCGTTGCAGTATTGGAAAAAACGCATAATAAAGAGTTTGATAATTGCAAACAGATACGTGGGTTAGCACAAGAATTAGTTGCAGGCAATGGAAGTGAAGACACGATAAAACAAATACGACATATGGCACAAGCAGCAATAGAAAACCCCGAAAAACCGGGCGCTGAGATATGTCGCGCTATTCTAGAAATTATAGATGAATACAAGGTGCAATCTCCTGCGAATATTCATTCGCAAATGGCCTCTAACCAATGTAGGCCTTAATTTAAATAAACCTGGCACAACCTTCTCGTTATTGTTTTCTCATCAGGTTGTATAAAATGGATTGTTTGCCATTAAATAGAATATGACAATCAGCGATAAGAAAGCCGGAAAGCCCAGAATAACCCAAGCGATAAAATACCCTCGGTATTGTTTGGGTAAAGTTGTATTCGATTTTAGAGCGATAAGGGCTAGATCGCGGCAACGGATTTGCAAATAGACCACAATAAACCAGCATACCGCGGCGATGCCATAACAGATGAATACCGCAATAGTCCAAGTATGGGTGAGTGGATATCCCTTGAGATACAACATGCCTATTCCCGTGATGGGTTGTAAGACACCGGAAATTCCCGTAAATAACCAATCTGCTGTCACCACACGCTGAGTTGCCAAAGCAATAACCGGGATATTTTTTAATATATTGGCATACAGCATATAGATAGCTGTGCCTAAGCCTGTTCCGAACAAAATAGAAGCTGTGATGATATGCACTATTTTTAAGGCCTCGTAGAAGGTCATCTGTCAGACTCCAAGGCAATGATCACTAAGGTTAAAATGATAATCGGGATATTTTTGGCAATAGGTGCAAAAGGTTCTAGCCAATAAATCGGTAACCAGAAGCTAATAAGCAAGCTATATAGTAGCATTAAGCCGATTTGCAGGCTGGCAGTTAAGCGTAATCGATAGCAAAATAACAGGCTAAATCCTAGCAATCCATCCACTAAAGCGCCTGCATATAATAAAAGGGGTTGAAAGAATGGGCTAACTCCCATTTGCGATAGCAAAGCATAACTTTCAGTTCTGGGATAAAAGAATAAACTCACCATCGCTGTCCAAATCCATAAAAAAGCGGTTCCATAGCGGGCTAAGGGTTTTACAAAATAAAGTCGCGCGTGCCACCTATCTTGTACTTGACTCGGTTGGCTGAATAAGGCTTCTTCAAAGCCTCGGGGCTCAAACGGAATTAAGGTGTGTAATTGCTTTAGCGCTTCTTCTGTTGCAACATTGTCAATTTGCATCATGCCGACACTGGTGCTATTGATTGGGGTTTTTCTAAAAAAATTACCGAAGATAGCCACCGCCTTAATAAGGGGAAGCGGGATTTTAATA
>CAMFJO010000260.1 GCA_945956945.1 uncultured Legionellales bacterium
TTTTTCAGCTTAAGGCTTGGATCAAATTGCGCGCGCGGCAAGGTGTGAATATTGGCCGGGTGTGGCATACCAAAGGCATCTTGTGCTGCCAAAACAAATTCTGTTTTAGCACCTTCCGTTAACCCTAAAAGATGGCTTTTAAATGCCGCCGATAAATCATCTGTTCCCAAACGCAATACCATCGGCTTACGATTAACGCGCGTACTATCTGCCACCGATCCATCCATGAGTTCGATGGTCATATGTGCCCATACTTCACTGTTTGCTTGTATCGTTTTATTTTGCATCTTTAAAAAACATCTCTTCCATTAACCACATGATAACGGCCGTCACCACAAAACTATCCGCTAAATTAAAAGTAGGCCAATACCAATTTTGATAATGCCATTGAATAAAATCCACCACATGCCCCAAACGCAGCCGATCGCACACATTACCCAAAGCGCCTGCTAACAATAAAGATAAGGCAATACTATGCCATTTGTGTTGCCGTGGCGTCCTTAATAATAAAAAAAACACTACCAGACTTACCACGCAGGCAATGCCTAAGAAAAACCACAACTGCCAGCCATTCGCATCGCTTAAAAAACTAAAAGCAGCGCCGGGGTTATAAGCCAATGTCCAATTAAAAAAAGACGTGATAACCCAGACTTCACCGGTATTAAAATGAGCCTGAGTCCATAGTTTAGTGGCTTGATCCACTAAAATGGCAAAGAGCGATAAAAATAGCCACGGATTAAAATGAAATTTCTTACACATAGTGATAATTACTCCCCTTCGCGAAAAAGCCCAGATTTGGATGCAGGTTGCGCGCAATTTTGAGGGGGAAAAGCGGAGTTTACACAGACGTAAATGAGCATTTTACACCTCAAAATTGCGCGCGAGATGCGCCAAATATGGGCTTTTCTGGAAAAATGGTAGGAATAATTAAGCATAGTGACGTATCTCTCCTGTTCCTTCTATATTGTCGACGCAACGCTGACAAATATCGGGATGTGCACTGATCTTACCGACATCAACACGCCTGTGCCAACAACGAACGCATTTAGGTGCATCCATTTTTTCAATGCGAATATCGCATAATCCTGGTATAGTAGACTCTGCGAATAAAGGCGTTTCTGTTGGGACCAACTGCACGCTCGCTTGCGAGGTAATCAATACAAAACGCAATTCATCTTTTAAAGCGGCAAGCGCTTCATATAAAGGTGGGCTCGCTTTAATAATAACATTAGCTTCCAAGCCAGAACCTAAAATGCCCGCAGCGCGCGCGCCTTCTAACACTTTATTGACTTCATCACGCACTTGCATCACCGTTTGAAAATAATCAGCACCCATAACCATGTTAGCGTCAAAACAAGATAGGCCTTGGTAATACGTTGTTAATAAAACGGATGGTTCACGTTGCCCGGGCAAACATTGCCAAATTTCTTCAGCGGTAAAACTCAACATAGGCATCAACCAACGCACTAAGGCTTCCAGAATATGCATCATGGCTGTTTGCGCAGAACGACGCGCTATCGCATCGCGTTTAACGGTATACTGCCTGTCTTTGATCACATCCAGATAAAAGCTGCCTAAATCAATACTACAGAAATGGTGAATTCTTTGATAGACGGTGTGGAATTGATATTGCTCATAGGCATTCATAATATCTTGTTGTAAGCGATAGGCTCTATCGACCACCCATTGATCCAAAGCCACCATATCTTTAAAAGCAATGCTGTCCTTAAGTGGATCAAAATCGAAGGTATTGGCTAATAAAAAACGTGCCGTATTACGAATGCGTCGATATACATCAGCATTGCGCTGCAATATTTCATTGGAAACCGTAATATCTGTTTTGTAATCGGTACCGGCTACCCACAACCTTAAAATATCTGCTCCTAAAGTTGCTACGACTTTCTCAGGTGGGATAACATTACCCAATGACTTGGACATCTTACGGCCTTCGGCATCTACCGTATAGCCGTGGGTTAATAGGGATTTGTACGGTATTCTGCCTGTAGCTGCAATAGACGTTAACAAAGTTGTTTGAAACCAGCCGCGATGTTGATCCGACCCTTCTAAATACAGATCGGCAGGAAATTGCAAGGCAGGATTGTGCATTAACACAGCGTAGTAACTGACTCCGGAATCAAACCATACATCTAGGGTATCTTCAATTTTAAAATACGCATCGGCATTATCCGGATCAAATTGGTTTAAGTTAATATCTACCCATGCTTCAATGCCCCGTTCACTGATAATATCAGCAATCGTGCGCATAAGTTCTATGCTCTTTGGATGCCATTCATTAGTCTGTTTATGGCACCATAAAGGAATAGGCGTACCCCACACACGTTGCCGCGAAATACACCAATCAGGCCTATTTTCAATCATGGCGCCCAAGCGTGTGGCACCATTACCCGGAATAAATTGTATACTTTGTAAAGCATGCAGCGTAGCTTCTCTTAAACCTTTAGCCTGCATGCTGATGAACCATTGCGGCGTTGCTCTAAAAATCACAGGCGTTTTATGGCGCCAGCAATGCGGATAACTGTGAGAAATACGCTCCATATGCAGTAGAGAACCATTCGTCTGTCTCTTATACACATCTCCGAGCCCAC
>CAMFJO010000261.1 GCA_945956945.1 uncultured Legionellales bacterium
TTTGATGACAATACGGTCACCATTGATTTTAACCATCCCTTATGTGGGCAAGAGCTGAAATTCAAATTGGAAATTGTCAGTATTGCACCGCACGACCCCGATAAGACAGCGATGTTTTAATCGTTAAGCCAGGGTAATTACACACCCAGATGCGCCCAATATGAGCTTTACCGTACTCGTAGATGGGTAGGTAGTTACAGTAGAGGTAATACTTCTTTCAGTACCTTCGCAGAACCAGCAACAATTTTGCCAGATTCTAAATATCCTTCTTGACCCTGATAATCCGTCACTAAACCACCGGCTTCTTTGACCATTAAACAGCCTGCAGCGATATCCCATTCGTGTAAACCCGTTTCCCAATAGGCATCCAGACGGCCGCAAGCCACATAAGCTAAGGCCAGTGCTGCAGAACCCATGTAACGTATATCGGCGACTTGGCTAAAAATAGCTTGGAGGGAAGGCTGTATTTTTACCCAGGTTTCAGTGTCAAAATGCGCTAAGCCAGTTGCGACCAGAGCACCGTGTAAGCCGCGCTTGTCACTGACCCGAATGCGGGTATCCAGAAAGGCGCCTTTACCGCGGCTGGCGGTAAATAATTCCTGACGCATGGGATCGTAAATCACACCATGGGTGATTTTACCTTGTTCTTTAATGCCAATAGACACAGCAAAAAAAGGCAGCCCTTTGATGAAATTTTGTGTGCCGTCAATAGGATCGATCACCCATACCGTTTCTGCATCCTCATTTTCTTGAAAACCGCCTTCTTCGCCCAATACACTGTGGCTAGGGTAAGCCTGTTCAATGACCTCTCTGATGATCAACTCTGCTTTTTGATCGATATTGCTGACAAAATCATGCGGTGATTTTTCTTTGATCGACAGTTTGTTTAAATCTTGTTGCGCACGGGCAATCACGTCGCCTGCCTTACGAGCGGCTTTAATGGCAATATTGAGATAAGGGTGCATTGTACATATTTCCAACAAATATAATAGGGTCCCATGGTGCCAGAAAAACCCTCTTAACGCAAGGGATATACTCTTCGCACTGGATTTTTAGGTGTTGTTGGCTGCGCTTGTTCGCAAAAGTCATGTATGTGGGATACACTCCTTTTGCTCGCAAGCTTGCCGCCTAACCTAAAAAACCATTGCTATGAGTATATGCACTATATCAACAAGGATGTGAAGTCGTTCCTGCTTCCCCATCCGTCTCCCCTTTATAACGCAAGGGATGATCGGGTAAGCGAAGCGCTTCGTCCAGGGCTTTGGCTAAGGTATCGCCCTGTAATAAACTGAACAATTGCTCAAAATTTTGTAAAACAAAGTAAATACCTTGTATTTTGTCGATGCGAAAGGGCGTGCGTAATACGTCTATTAAGTCAAAATCCACCCGTTTCGGAAAGGGATCGTCCAAAGCATAGAGGGTTTCTTGATAAGAAGAGAGAATACCGCCGCCGTAAATTCTTAAACCTTTTGCCGTTTGGATTAAGCCAAATTCGATGGTAAACCAGAATAAACGCCCCAAACGTTCTATTTCTTCGGGCGAGCTTTTTAAGGCATAATGGCCATAAGCTTCCATAAAATCCGCTATCAAGGGATGGGTTAATAAAGGACAGTGGCCAAAAATCTCATGAAAAATATCAGGTTCTGGCAAATAATCCAATTCTTCTGGAATGCGAATGAAAGTGGCAACCGGGAAGGTGCGTTCACTTAATAAGGTAAAAAATTCTTCCTGACTGATAAGAGCAGCCACTGCCTTGGTTTTCCAACCGGTAGCAGCCATTAAATGTTGGGTAATATGCGGAATTTGTCCTACCGCATCGGGCTTAAGCGCCAAATTTTGAATGCCTTTAACATGTTCAGGACAGGCATAATGGGGCATAATGGTCATTTGACGATTAAAAAGTGTTCCCCAGGTACGATCTTCTGTGGGGGTATAATCTACAAATCCGTGGGCATCGGTTGGTTTTGCGGTGTATTTAGTCATAATAAAGCTCAGTCTACTATGGTGCTAGGAAGACGTCAAGAGTGCATTATTTGGCTGACACAGCCGCAATGCGTTGTTGCCGTATGTAATCAGCAATCGCCACGCCTTTTAATTCCGTAGGAATAGTGGGTTTTAAAGTGTGTAATGTCTGAAACGCCTGTTCTAAGCGTTTTTGCTTAGGATCGGCATGAATGAGGGCGCAAGTTTGTAGTAGCGTGATAGCGCGTTCAAAACGTCGATGAGCATCAATAGCCTCGTACAAATTCACAATGGTTTCGGGTTCCTTAAAATTTATCTTAAGATAATAGGCTAAAGTTTGTTGTAAGCCCAAAGTCATATCATAATAATGATTAGGAATTTTATAGTGTGCAACTATTTTGGGTAGTTCGGTGTTAAAGATTTCAGCAGGCAATAAATAATGTACGAATACCGCAAAGCGGAGAGCAGGGTCTTGTTGGTTTAAAGCGATTTTATCTAATTCGTTTAAAGCATTTTCAAGAAGGGGTGTTGTGGCGAAATGCGGAAAAATGCATTCTAATACCTGTGCTTGTTCTAATATTCTGAAAAATACAGCCGGTGTGGGCTCTTGCAAAGCTTTTTCCCATTCAGCCCACACACGTTCC
>CAMFJO010000262.1 GCA_945956945.1 uncultured Legionellales bacterium
GTAGAGAACCATTCGTTTTTAGCATTTCAATGATGGCATCATTCGCTTTAAAAACGTGTTGGCCACCGAATAAAGC
The DNA here is from genome assembly GCA_945956945.1 of uncultured Legionellales bacterium. Lineage (GTDB taxonomy): Bacteria > Pseudomonadota > Gammaproteobacteria > UBA1113 > UBA1113 > VFKP01. The sequence goes on from CAMFJO010000262.1 coordinate 77, forward strand.
TAAACTCTCATTAAAACAACCTTTGGCATTCACTTCATGTGTCACAGGCAAATTGTATTTGCTTGCTGCCAAATAATCATCCAAGCCATGCGCTGGTGCCGTATGCACCGCTCCGGTACCTGCTTCAACCGTCACATGGGAACCCAAAATCACGGGCACTTGCCTATCGTACAAAGGATGCTGCAATAAGAGGCCTTCCAAGGCCTTACCCTGACAATAAGCCGCTACACGGTATTGGGTTAAACCTAATTTGTTGGCGAAGTCATCCACCAAAGCCTGAGCGCATAAATAATAATCGATATGATTATTTTCTTTGACTTCAATCAAAGCATATTCTAATTCAGCGTGCAAAGCCACAGCTTGGTTTGCTGGTAGCGTCCACGGTGTGGTTGTCCAGATAGGAATATAAATACCCTTCAATGGCGCCTCGTGGCCTGGTGTATGATGGCATGACTGCCAGAAAAGCGCCTCATCCACTATGCGAAAACGGACATAAATAGAAGGCGAGGTTTTATCTTCGTATTCTACTTCAGCCTCAGCCAAGGCAGAGCCACAATCCATGCACCAATGCACCGGCTTATAGCCGCGATGCAAATGACCACGCTCCATAATATCCGCTAAAGCTCTTATAATATCGCCTTCGTAGGCGGGTGCCATGGTTAAATAGGGATGATCCCAATCGCCCATTACGCCTAAACGGATAAAAGAAGCTTTTTGCTCAGCGATTTGTGAAGTGGCATAGTGCCTGCACTCTGCATAAAAGGCCTTTTTGTCCAATACCTTTTTTTCTTTAGCGAGCCGCTTTTCCACATTCACTTCGATGGGTAAGCCATGGCAATCCCAACCCGGCACATAAGGCGCATCTAAGCCCTTTAGACTTTTTGATTTGACAACGATATCTTTTAAAATTTTATTGAGCGCATGGCCAATGTGTATCGGACCATTTGCATAAGGAGGACCATCGTGCAGAATGAACTTGGCACACCCTCGGCGTGCTTCGCGCAATTGTTGATAGACCGCCTTCTCTTGCCAAAAAGCAAGCCATTTAGGTTCCTGCGTATTTAAATTGGCTTTCATGCTAAAGGGCGTTTGGGGCAGGTTTAAGGTGCTTTTATAATCTATCGTCATTGTGTTAGGTCAAAAAAGTATTAAAGATAGGTTATTATAGCGATTTTAGGGGAATGACGCTAGCAAGGGGGCACTTTCCGAAGTAAAAGCCTTAGCGTTTACCGCTCTGCACAGCGTATTTCGGCCTTTCAAATCTATTTTCTTGTAGCGCCTGGATCCAGCGGCGTACGACATAATCTTCTAAACCGGGCTTAAAGTTGTCAACTTTATGGCCAGACAAATCGGCAAAAATCCAATATAGGCGTTGTAAAGGGTAATGTCCTGAAATAATTTCACTTGCAGGCCAACCTTTTTGCTTCGCCAGCGATAACATTTGCTGTACTACTTCGGCGGCTTGTTTCACAATGGTGCCATAATCGCCGCCCCCTTCGCCGCCGCCCTCTTCACTGTCTTCTAGCACCCACAAATAAGCCACCAATTCATGACACCCTGTTGCCATAAAATCGCCATAATCGTATATTTTCCAACCATTTTTAGCGACTATAATCTTGGGTTCAGTGCCCCGAGGAGGCGGAGACGCACCCGCGGCACAGATTTCCAGATAAGGATAACAACATAACAGAGCATAAAACTCTTGTGGCGTAATATCTCGCTCAAAAAGTGTACGTTTTGCTTCCCGCACAGCCTGCGTAATCTGATTTCTTTCGTCTTCTTCTCTCGGGCTCATAGTGACCTAAATCTATGTATTTCCATTAGCATAATGCTTTTAGGGCCTAGATACAAGCGACAAAGCCATTAACTTGCATTTCCTGGTTTAAACATAATGCCCGAGACAGGATCACAGGCCACTGCACTACTGGAAGAAACCGCTGGCGGGGCTAAAAACCGCATGCGCAGAAATAAAGGATTCTCCTCTTTTCCTTCTAGCTTTTTGTCGCATTTCGCTTCTCTCTTTAGCTCACTTAAGCCCATATCGATGGCTTGCGCCAGTTGTTGTTCCGTGCGGATCAGACCAGGACGTATGGTACGCAACTCAATAACCCCTTCTGCAATGACTGTGGCTAAGGTATCTTTTTCATCCATGGTTAATTCAAGATCATTTTCCAGTTTGGTGATGATTTCTGCTGGTAAATGTTCTTTTAAATAGCGGGGAAGATAAAGGATAGTAGCCAAAACACCGGAACGCCCTAAACCCGCAGAACAATGAATAAAGATGGGATTCTGTTCATTGGCATTCCTCATAATTTCTAGTGCACTTTCTAACTGCGAAAGATTATGGCAAGGCTTTTGATCATGCCAATCGTTCAAATGATAACAGAAAAATGCCCCCGCATTTTCTGTCTGTACGGCAAACGGCCAGCCGTCTTTCCCCTGGTCTTTTATATAATCATAAAATTTCGCATGCTTACCCTCTTGCGAAGGACCTACTGCAATGACTGTGTTGACTCGAAAA
>CAMFJO010000263.1 GCA_945956945.1 uncultured Legionellales bacterium
TAGAGCTTACTTATAAATTATCGAAGGACTGTTATGGCACCACCAAAGTTACCTTTTCAACACCGTATCTTACTGATAGAAGACGATAATGTGTCTTTATTTGCCGCTTCGGAGATATTGTCTAGTCTAACCGCTATGGTGGATATGGCCAGAGATGTAGAAGAAGCGATAGAGCAATTGAATACGGTTGAGTATGATTTAGTCATCTCTGATATTAGCTTGCCGGACGGCACAGGGATGGATATTATTCGTCATGCCCGCACGAACGAAGAATCTAAGAATAAAGCAACGCCTTTTGTGGCTTTAACGGCACATCAAACGAAGCGAAAGCACGAAGAAATATTATCCCATGGTTTTTTTGAAGTCATTACCAAACCCCTGAGTTCGGAGTGTGCGCATTCATTTTTAAGCCATTGTGCCGCCAATAGAAATTCGCAACAGGATTCATATGATTTGCCGGCGAGGGATTTGAAGATAGCTACCGAAGGTGATGTCATGGTGGCAAGGGATGTCGCGGTGATTGATTTACATTTGGGTTTACAACGGATGAGTGCGAAACATGATGAAAAAGCCGTTATCGCTATTGGTATGTTAATCGATTCTTTAAAAGAAGACATCAATGTGCTAAAAGAATGTTATGAGAAGAATGATATAGCCGGGATCCGTGAAATCCTACTCAAAATCAGAGGGGGCCTCGATTATAGTGGGGTTCCGCGATTACAGCAATCCATCGCTGTTTTGCACGCTGCACTTAAAAATAGTGAAGATACCGCCATGCTGCAACCCTTATTTAATAATGTTTATGAGCAAGTTGCGGTGTTAAGGCAGGCTTATCAGGATCTGCTGGTTCATCGCAGAGGACAGTTACAAAATTGATCTCCATAACCACATTAGGTTAAAATGCTACCATTCTAGATTTGATTACCGGATATGCGGAGAAACCACTTTGACAGCGCCTATAAAAGTTATCTTAGTTGATCAATATGACAATGTGATTGGCAGTGCAGAGAAGATGTCGGCACATATTCAAGGTTTATGCCATCGCGCTTTTTCTGTATTTATTGTTCATGCGACGGTTCAAGGCTGGATGGTATTGTTACAACAACGTGCCTGGAGCAAATACCATTCACAAGGTCTATGGACCAACACTTGTTGCAGTCATCCCGGCCCGGATGAGGATATTATGACGGCGGCAGAACGCCGCTTACAGGAAGAGTTTGGTTTCAGCATGCCATTGCAATCAGCCGGAGTATTTCATTATAGTGCCAATCTGGAAGATAACCTTATTGAAAATGAAATCGATCACGTACTCGTGGGTTATGGCAAACCAGAACAAATCAGACCGAATCCCGAAGAAATTGCAGATTATCGCTGGTGGTCTTTAGAAGAGTTGCAATTAGCCTTAAAGCACACCCCCCAACAATTTACAGTGTGGTTAAAGCCGGCATTGAATATCCTCATCAAAGCCTTAGAAAAAAAGAAGGGTGATATACTAGCCGCACTTAGAAATGCGGGAATTGCGCAATGAATATCTCAAAACAAAGCACAATTCGTGAAGCGGGGCGGCCAACGACAGAGGCCTCCGGCGCGCGCAGGCACGAGCACGACGGAGAGGTCGTTGGACAGGACCCGGCGTACTCGGCACCCAAATACCGCCATCCTAAATACAGTCACTATATACTCTTCGTCTTTCAATCTGCAACTTTGCCGCATGCTTGCCTCGCTGCTCATCGTCTGTGGTAACGAAGCTGCTCAGCTTCGCCTGCGTCGCGTTGCAAATTGAAATACTTTGAGTATAAAACGGGTCGCGTTTTTGGTTGCGGCCGATTAACTCCATGTCAACAGACTCTATGTATACTGGTAAATCCCCTATTTACCTGTTAGTATATTATTCATATTTTAAGGCTAAGGAAATACTGTGCTCAAATTAACCTTACAAGCGTCAGCAGTCAATTTTCAAGCTTTTTTGGCGCGTAAAAAACACCCTGTGTTTCAAAAATTGGCCGCAGAAGTGTGGCTGCGCGATCAATACACTTGCCAGTATTGTGGTTTTAGGTCTCAGCAGCACATGGAAGTGGTCAATAAGGATTATAATTACGATCATAACAAACGGTCGAACTTTGTTACAGCCTGTATTTTTTGTGCGCAATGTCAGTTTTTAAATGGGTTGGCAGCAGATTATTATGGCGGCGGGGTATTAATTTTTCTACCGGAATTATCCCAAAATAAATTGTGTGGCTTAAGTCATGTGTTACTGCAAGCCATGGAAGAAAGTGGCGATTACAAAGATACCGCACAAAATATTTATCAAGCTTTGCGTAACCGTGCTACTTTAGTGGAAACGCAATTAGGAGAGGGGATGAGTCAGCCAGATCATTTTGGCAAGGTGCTGATAGATTATCAGCGTAACCATAAAAAAACCCCCACAGATTTACTCAACAAATTGCGTCTTTTACCATTGCGCAGTTGTTTTAAGCAAGAAATAGACGATTGGTTAGCGGAACAGGATGGTATCGCCCATCAGTTAAAGAGGGTGGCCGAATAAGGAGTACGTTTGTGAATCCGATGAGT
>CAMFJO010000264.1 GCA_945956945.1 uncultured Legionellales bacterium
CCATTAGGGTTGTTAGTAGCCTGTTTAATATTTTCTATAGCTTCTTCAATGTTTTCTATAGTCTGTTCAATGTTTTCTAATCTAGCATGCAGCGGTAGCACCCCTTTCGACTGCAACAACAATGCTTCTAGCGATTGCTTATAGACTGAATCCGGACTTCCCCCAATCGGCTCGTTAACAGTAAAATATTGAATAGCCCGTTCGATGTTTTTTATTCTAGCTATTCTATTCTCATCCAATTTCTGATGGAGATTTTCCAATTCCCACACCAGTGCTTCCCTATAAGCTTTATCGCTGCCATTGGGATCCAGTGTTCGGATAACCCTCGTTATATTTTTTATTTTATCCAAGAGGTTATTACCTAGTTGTAAACGCAGCTTTTCCACTCTATCCATAAAGAATTGTTGATAGATTGCAGCGGGACTTCCTAAAATAACTTTTTCAATAGGTAACGCTTTAAGCACTAATTCAATCTTTTTTATTTTATCCTCTAGGTTCTCATCTATTTCAGATTCAGAGTGTAGATTATTTTCCTTTGCATGCTCTATTTGTGCTTTTTCTAAGTCCAAACCTACTATTTCCAATTTCATCTTATAATGATCTTTATGGATTGGTTCTTGTATCCTTGCGCACAGAGCCTCAGCATTTTTCATGTCTAAATCTAATCCTTCAAAATTACCATCCTCCATAGCGTTTTCGAGACGGAAAATTATATCCTCTAAATGAGCATAGAGAGGCGCTTCACTTATTTGTAAAAATAAATCGTTTAATTTTTTGTCATAATGCTCTTTAATATCTTTCGGTATATATTCTTCGTTTAAAAGCTTAGCCGCCACATTAAGGCATTCTTTGGCAATATCAAGATTTTTATTAGAAAGGGCTTTATGCGCCTCTAAGAGGGCCCTCGCTATAGGTGTATATCCTATCTGTATTTTTAATTTCCTGATATAGTGTTGCCTATGAATTGGCTCTTGTATGCTGGAACACAGAGCATCAGCATTATCCACTTCCAAATTTAACCCGTCAAAACCACCATTCTGAATAGTTTTTCCAATACGCAGAATTATATCATCTAGATTAGCATAGAGCGGATCTTCAGTTATTTGTAAAAATAATTCATGCAATTTTTTGCCATAATACGTTTTAATATCTTTCGGTATGTTTTCTCCGTTCAAAAGTATAGCGGCTGCATTAAGGTATTCTTTGGCAATATCAAGCTTTTTGTCCGAAATTGCCTCTTTGGCCTTTAGGAGAGTCTTAGCTATAGGTGCATATCGTATCTGTTCCTGGAGATACAATGAAAGTTCTGATAATATGACTTGATAGCCCTGTCTTCTGATTTCATTTTTTATAGTAAGTATTTCCTCATTAGCGCACTCAAGGTGAAATTTTGCGGCGTCAAAATTTCCCTTAAAAATTTCCCGGCGCATTAAATCTATAACAGCGTATACTCTCATATCTGCATAAATATCAACGGAGTCAGATATGGTAACTGGCATACCTTTGTTTTTTTGATCCCATTGCGATAATAATTGTTGGGCATTCTCTAAAAATTCTGCGCAGATTTTTAAAAAATCGGCGGATACTAATTCATTTAATTCGTTTTCTTTAGCTTTTATGCCGCTATAAAGAAAATGATATGCTTCGGCAGCATGTTCAAGATAGGCCTGCGCAGCATTCAAATCTTCATGCATATACATTGCCACATTTATCCAATCTAGATAGACCGGTAACAGAATATTGAGATAGGCAGACAAAACGACAGTAGAAGTAGCGACTGTCATCTCCCTAAAGCTAAGGATGTCTTGAAACAGAAAAAGAAAATATTCGTGCATTTCTTTTATTTCTTCTTTCTGAGACAGGGAGTCTTCTATATAAGCCCGGCTTCCTAAGGCAAGATTAGTAATATTTCGCAACTTATAGGCATCAGGAAGTGGGTTTACATTCGGATATGAATTTAAATCGATATCTTTAGGATTAGTTGACATTTTTACCCTCTAATTTATTATTGATCCAATCATTCATAGCCAATGGACAATTCATGATGTTATATTAAGGTTGGATTGTATTGTAACTGTACATTCTTGTCAATCGGGATGCTTTTTAAAGTCGCTAATAGGCTGCTGAGCCGTTATACAACCATTAATGCTATGAGAATCGGATTATCTTCATTATATTTTTTCCTAACTTAAATAGGGAGTAAGGAAATTTTCTCTCCCAAGCCCAGCTAAAAGTAGCGGCAAACGCACCCAAGCAAAGTAAGGGTAGCATGGATTTATAATTTTGATGCATAGCTTTTTTACTTTTATGGTAAACAATCCGTTTTTGCTCTAAGAGCATACTACTGTTCTTAATCTTCAGCTTAAGTGATTTTATCTGATTCATTCTGAGTTCCTTCTTCCCTTGGCGCTTTCTTTAATTGCGCTCTAAAATAATTAAATTTAAGCCGATTGAAATATCGGCTAAGAAAGAAAAATACCAGCATTAGGCTTAAGATACTGTCCAGTTCCGCGAGCAATAATGCAATTAACCAGTTATGGGTAT
>CAMFJO010000265.1 GCA_945956945.1 uncultured Legionellales bacterium
TTTCAGTGGTTTGCAGATCGTTTTCGATATTTTTTTGTGAACTCTGATCGTGCGCTATACCTTGCTGCAGCGATTTTATTTCTGTGCTGATATTGGATAACTTATCCTGATTTTTATCGGCAGCCAGAACACTTGCCGTTAATAAACTGCTTATGGTTAAGAGCCCTAATTTTCTCAAAATTCCTTGCATGGTTATTCCTGTGGTATCAGCTCGAGCAATACCTTACCGGTCATGGTTTTGGGGATAGCCAGATTAAATAACTGCAAAATCGTAGGCGCAATATCGGCTAAAATTCCCTCTGGGTATAAGAATTTTCCGCGCTTACCGACGTAGATCAACGGTACGGGTAAAGTCGTGTGAGCGGTATGTGGTTGCTGTGTTACTTCATCAAACATACACTCGGCATTGCCATGATCAGCTGTGATCAGTAACTCGCCCCCCACATTTTCTATGGCGGTTGTTATCCTGCCAATTGCTTCATCCAATGCTTCAATGGCTTTGATGGTAGCATTAAAATCGCCACTGTGGCCCACCATATCGGCATTGGCATAATTACACAAAATAAAATCATAGCTTTGGTTTTCAATGGCTGCTACTAAAGCGTCGGTGACAGCAGCAGCATGCATTTGTGGTTGTAAATCGTAAGTAGCCACTTGTGGAGACGCAATGAGTTGGCGTGTTTCACCTGCATAAGGTTCTTCTATGCCGCCGTTAAAAAAGAAGGTCACGTGCGCGTACTTCTCTGTTTCGGCGATTCTAAACTGCGTATAATGGTGCTTACTTAAAATTTCAGCCAAAGTGTCTTCTAAATTTTGTGGGGCAAAAGCAATGTGTGCCTTTAAGTTTCTGTGGTATTGCGTGAGGCTGACAAAATCGCATAACTTTGGATAAACAGTACGTTCAAAGCCTTTAAAATGATCATCCGTAAAAGCAAAGGACAATTCACGGGCACGATCGGCTCTGAAATTCATAAAGATGACGGCATCCTGATCTTGAATGGTATGCGCATTTTTTTCTTTAGCGCGCAAGGCAATAGGAACGACGAATTCATCCGTTTGTTGCTGTTGATAAGCCCATTGTAAAGCACTCACCGCATCATCAGCGATGTGATCGGCAATGCCGGCCGTATACAAGTCATAAGCTTTTTGAACACGATCCCAGCGTTGATCCCGATCCATGGCATAATAACGTCCTATCAGCGAGCCAATGGAGGCATTCCCCAGCGTCTGCGTTAAAGCCATGAGTTCGCGCAAAGAAGCGTCTGCACTTTGCGGCGGCGTATCGCGGCCATCCAGAATAGGGTGTACCACCACGCGTGCTACTTTCTTTTGTGCGGCTAAGCGCAATAAGGCATGAATGTGTTCTTCATGGCTGTGCACGCCGCCAGGGGATAGCAAACCCAAGACATGCAAGGTACTCTGATGGTGTTTTACTTGGTCAAAACAATGGTTGAAAACAGGATTGTCAGCCCAGGAACGATCTTCAATGGCTTTTTCGATGCGCACGCTGTCTTGATAAACAATCCGTCCCGAGCCCAGGTTGATATGACCAACCTCGGAATTTCCCATCTGACCTTCGGGCAAGCCAACCGCCAGACCTGAGCCATTTAACAGCATATGAGGATAATGTGACCACAGGTAATCCCAATGCGGCTTTTTGGCCGCTGCAATGGCATTGTGTGCGCTGTCTTCTTTATAACCCCAACCATCCAGTACGATGAGTACCAAGGGTTTGGGTCGGGTAGGGGCTATGGCCATTTTTTGTATCCTGGAATGTCGTTAGGCTCCATTCTAATGCTTTTTTAGGGGTGATGTCACGGTGTAGGGGTGATTTCGGAGATCAGTCCAGCATAGAAATGAGAATTGTTCAAGGCTTGCCCCAAAGAGACCTGCGTTTAAGAGGGAGATATTGTAGCGCGAGCGATCAGGTTCTGTTTGGTGTATCGTAGTCATGTTTGCCACTGTATTTTATCTTTATTGTCGGCCACGCTTCACGAGCCAGGCTTTGTTTTAAAAAGCATTCAGGATTTACTTCTCTAAGAATGGTTAGCCAATACTAATAGCTGTTTCCGCTATTTCTGAATATCATTGACAGAATTGATCTATCAACTTATATGTCAAGATAAAATTCACAATAACTGGGATTGTTAAATTAATACAAAAAGGTGCAGATAGTATTGCAATAAAAACGATATGTGTCTCTTGAAATGGTATAAAAGTAAGGTTTTAATGATCTAACAAACAATGTTGATCTTAAAAAATCTATTTGTGTTTTTATTGAATTTCCACATCGGTAATTATCTTGAAATAGGATCTTGATGGAGTGGAATATTTAATATTTATACTGTAGAATGCTGCAATATCAACCAGCAGAGTTGAATGTTCGAACACTTATAACTAATTTCATATCAGGAGACTATTTTGGAAACAGCCGGAAGTATTAAACAAAATCTAATAGAACAATCTATTGATTTTCATTGTCATGGCATAGGCGGTTTTGATTTCTCAGAACTTAAGAACTCTGACTTAATTG
>CAMFJO010000266.1 GCA_945956945.1 uncultured Legionellales bacterium
GTTGAAAACAGCGGTTTTACTTTTATCGGCCCTCGAGCTGAATCTATTCGTTTAATGGGTGATAAAGTATCTGCCATTGCAGCAATGAAACAAGCCGGGGTTCCCTGTGTACCCGGTTCTGATGGCGCGCTACCTGATGACGACGCAGAAAATCTGCGCATGGCACGCGAAATTGGTTATCCCGTTATTATTAAAGCAGCCGGCGGTGGTGGTGGTAAAGGCATGCGCGTCGTGCGCAGTGAAGCAGCCCTTATCAATGCGATTGGTTTAGCAAAAAATGAAGCCGAAATGAATTTTGGCAACAGCACCGTTTATATGGAACGTTTTTTGGATAACCCACGCCATATAGAAATTCAGGTTTTAGGCGATGGTGCTGGTAAAGCCATTCACTTAGGTGAGCGTGATTGTTCGATGCAGCGCCGCCATCAAAAAGTATTGGAAGAAGCCCCGGCCCCCGGGATCACCGAAAAAGAACGGCATCACATTGGTAAACGCTGTGTACGCGCTTGTGAAGAAATGAAATACCGTGGTGCAGGCACTTTTGAATTTTTATACCAAGATGGACATTTCTTTTTTATAGAAATGAATACACGAATTCAAGTGGAACACCCCGTTACTGAATTGGTTACGGGAGTGGATTTAATACGCGAACAATTGCGCATTGCCGCGGGCCTAGGTTTGTCCCACAAACAATCCGATATTCGCATGAAGGGACATGCCATAGAATGCCGCATCAATGCCGAAGATCCATTGAAATTTACACCTTCTCCGGGACTCATCAAATTGTATCATCCTCCTGGTGGCCCCGGTATACGCATGGATACACACATTTATAGCAGTTATAGGGTACCACCCAATTATGATTCCATGATAGGAAAATTAATTGCTTTTGGTGAAACACGCGACATCGCCATTGCACGCATGAAAAATGCATTGGATGAAATCATCATTGACGGCATTAAAACCAATATCCCTTTACACCAACGCTTGATGCACGATGGTTATTTTCATGAAGGCGGTACGAATATTCATTATCTGGAAAAGAAATTGATGCAAGAAGACTAGGGGATTAACACACTCTAAGTTATTTGGTAAGCGATGTATCATTGCCGCCATAGACATATGTCTTAGGTTAGAGTTATTTCGGAATGGCTATACCGACAACAGAAAATCCCCATATGCCTATTAAGCAATGCGCTAGAATAACTCCTAAAAGATTGTGGGTACGAGAATAAAGCCAGCCCAAATAAATTCCAACGATAAAAACCACTACACCAATTATATCTGACAAAAATATATGTCCAATACTAAAAACCAGATTGGATACAAAAATAGCAGTCCATACCCGCCATCTGCCAATCAAGAACTTTTCCAAAAGACCTTGAAGCACACCTCGAGCCATCAGTTCTTGCACAGGAACAAAAAGACAATACACCAAATTACCCAAAACCCATCCAGCGATGATATAGTGACGTGAATACGTAAAAGGTTCAAATAAATGATGCCCTTTATACTCAGAAAAAAATTGAATAATAAGCCATTTGAAGAAAACAAGCAGCGCAAGGATCGGTAATGTAAACAAAAACCCTTCTGTTATAGCTCTCTTCCAATCAACCATCGTTATCCCAAAAGTAGATAAGGGCAAGCGAGAAGAATAAATAAATATAAAAGCAAAAATAGAAATAAAAAGAATCATAGGAATTGAAATATAGGAACTATTGGATATAACAGACACCACATGTTTCAAAGGCATAATACCATAAGCAAAAATAGAAACAATCATGATGGTATAGACAAAAAACTGCCCAATATACACTCTGTTTTTATATTCTTCAAGTTGCTTTTTTAAAGTGGTAACCACGATATCGGTGGTTTGTCGCAATTTTTGGTTAGTTCGCTTTACAATCTCAAAATAAATGGCGGAAATATCTTCTTTTTTGTCGATCAGTTTTTGTAAATCTTCAAAAGCTACTTTTAGTAAGCGCGTATCGGTTGTTGCACAAACAAAAGCAGATCGCCGCTCTTCCTCAAATAAAGTCAATTCCCCTACTATATCGCCCGAAGAAAGACGATTGATCGCATAGTGGGTTTTGGTATCCTCATCGTGCTTAATAACCTCCAGATTGCCCTCCAAAATAAAGAAAATTTCATGCGCTTCATCCCCTTCCTTCATCAAGTAATCGCCTTTTTTTAAAAATATTTCTTGACTAATGGAACATAACGTATTTAACCCACTCTGGGACAAGCCCTTAAACAGTGCATTTTTCAAAAAGAAATTGTAATAGGCTTCTGTAGACATTGCAAAAACACTCCTTTAGGATCTTTATCCATACACTCATAGCCAGCATTATGACATAAGCCCAGGGGCATAAGTCAACAAGATCTGTCTATTGATGGCAAACTACCGATATGCTCAAGGCACCTGAAGATGCGAAGTATAAAAAAGCACGGTTATTTCTTTCCCTGTGGGCCGTCATTGCGAGATGCGCAGCATCGAAGCAATCCATAAAGATCTTCCTGGATTGC
>CAMFJO010000267.1 GCA_945956945.1 uncultured Legionellales bacterium
GTTTAACAGATTTAAAATGTTATCTAACTCAGGTAGAATTTTTTGATAAGCGCTTAAGGCCTTGTGTGTTTTTAAAATAGAAGACAGAGCACTGTGATCGTTCTGGTGGTGGATGGCATCGACTGCAGTCGATAATGCCATCAATAAATCTTGGCTGTGACTTAATTTTCGCTGTTCTAAATGCAATGATTCCAGTTCATTGTCACGCAATTGCAAAGCTTTAATTTCTTGTAATTGATAACTTAAGAAATCCATCTTATTTTTATCGTTATCGCCTAAAGCCAATAAATTTTGCCAGGCAGAATGGGCGTCGCGCCAGGCCTCATAATGGGTTTTAACAGCGTTCAAAAGATCGTGGTTCTGCGCAAAGCGATCTAAAATAGCGCGTTGTTCTTCTTTTTTTAATAAAGCATAATGTTCATGTTGTGCATGAATTTGAATGAGCTGTAATGCCAAGAGACGCAATTGCTGCAAGGTAACGGCGCGGCCATTGATATAATTTTTGGAACGACCATCGGTGTTGATAATGCGACGAATGATGCAGCTCACGCCATCTTCTAAATCGTTTTCTTGTAACCATTGGGCCGCATCTTTACAATGCGTGATGTCAAATCCGGCATTGATTTCACAACGCATAGCACCTTCTCGAATGAATTTACTATCAGCCCTATGGCCTAAGGCAATGTCAAGCGCATCGATGACAATGGATTTGCCCGCGCCGGTATCACCCGTGATGACGGTCATACCAGAAGATAAATCGAGATCTAAATTTTCTATGATGGCAAAATTTTCTATATGCAGATGCTCTAACATAGTGACTTACCCCAAATCATTTGCAGGCTTGTGAGCCCACCCTAATTTATTGCGTAGCGTCTCGAAATAACGATAACTTTGGGGGTGTATTAAACGCAATTCCTTTTTCTTTCTTTGCAGCGTTAAACTGGCGCCTACGGGCAATGGAATGCGTTCATGGCCATCGCAGCTGACACGCGCATTGTTTTCACTGTATTCAGTCAATAGAATTTTGATTTTTTGATGACTATTGATCACAATAGGGCGGCTCGACAAGGTATGTGGAAACATCGGAACTAAAACGATGGCGTCTAAATGGGGCGATAAAATCGGGCCGCCGCCTGATAAAGCATAAGCCGTGGATCCCGTGGGTGTGGCGGTGATCAAACCATCGGCACGTTGTCTGCAGACAAATTCATCGTCGATGTAAATTTCAAATTCAATCATGTGCGGAAGCGGGCCGGGCATTAATACAATGTCATTTAAAGCGGTTTCTGTGTGGGGTGTTTGTAAATGAAATAGTGCTTCCAATAAAAAACGCTTTTCTTCGATATATTCCCCTGCTAAGACTTTTTCGACTTCGACAATGCAGGTTTTGGGGTGGATATCGGTTAGAAAGCCCAAGCGGCCGTGATTAATACCCAAAACGGGAACATGGTGATCGGCGGCGGCACGTGCCACGCCTAACAAACTGCCATCGCCGCCTAAAACAATGATCAAATCCGTGGTTTGGCACAATTCGTCTAAAGGGATGCCAGCAGGGTGACGATTCAAACTTTCTGCCGTATGCTGCTCTAGGCTCACCTTATAGTGGTTCTTATTTAACCAATCTTCCAATAAGCTTAAGGTAGGGGCCATGCTATTTTGTCTATAACGACCGACCAAGCCAATGCGTTTAAAATTTGAACTCATCTGATTGCCATGATAAAGAAATAGTAGGTAGAGCATAGTTAAAAGCATTGTGAGATGCAAGATGCGCTGAATAAACCTCGAAGCGGCGATTGTAAAAGAACAGGGTCTTTATTTCATATATCCAAAAAGAGAATGGCAAACGATGATGGAAGCGACAACCCCAGTAAAATCAGCGATAAGGCCAGCCGGAATGGCATGCCGTGTAAAACGGATATTCACCACGCCAAAGTAAACGGCAATGACGTAAAAAGTGGTTTCAGTGCTGCCCATAATAGTCGCTGCCAGATAAGACACATAGGAATTGCCGCCGTGTTGATGAATGATGTCGACTAAAATACCATTGGCGGCACTGCCAGAAAAAGGCCGCATTAAGGCAAGAGGTAAAACATCGACCGGCATGCCAATGTGGGCGAGCAGAGGGCCTAACACATGGCTCACGGAATCAAAAAAACCAGAAGCACGTAACATGCCAATGGCCACTAACATCGCCACGAGATGCGGTACAATACCAATGGTGGTTTCAAAACCTTGTTTGGCGCCGTCAATAAAGGCATTAAATACATTTATTTTTTTATAGGTACCGTATAAAGGGATACCGACGACAAATAAGAGAAATAACAAGGTAGACATTTTATTCATATACCTTCTTATTGAAAGAGGGAAGCCGTACTAATATTTTTACCGCCACAACCGCGGCAATGGTGGAACAGGTACTGGCTAACAAGCCGCTACCAATAATATCTGCAGGGTTTATCGCGCCACCCGCTGCCAAATAAGCCATGGCGCTGACGGGAATTAAC